>JBFYPU010000282.1:0-25031 GCA_041303175.1 Crocinitomicaceae bacterium
TGCTTATCTGTACCGCTTTATGACAACAAGTTCGGGCGAATACGACTTATGGAGCGGTCAATGGCTTGGATTGAATGATCTCGTGGTCACGCCTCTTCCAACTGTGGCTCAAATGCCAGCGATTGCCAATTATTCACTACCTGACTCTCTGCAAACCATCGTCTCTTCTTGGAATTGCTCCGAAAAAGTAATTTCCGTTGGAAACGTTCAAAATCGCTTGGGTCACATCGATGGAAATGGCAACCAATATTATTCACCTGGCTTGAATACACCGGGAAAGCTAGCCTTAAAATCGAGCAAAGGTCCAAGCCGACTCAATGTCGTGAAACCAGATGTTTCCGCATCGGGAGAGGTTTCACTTTCAAGTGCCCCCAATTGGGTAGTTTCCATTCCTGCAGCATACACAGTGCTCGATTCAGGACTGCTTCACATGCGAAACAGTGGAACGTCGATGTCTTCGCCCCTTGTGGCAGGTGTGGCAGCGTTGTATTTGGAAAAATGTAGAAACGCGAGCTACGCCGATTTTAAGGCAGATTTGATTGCCACGGCTTTTGCAGATGGAAATACGGGAACACTTCCCAACTTTGGTTACGGCCATGGTAAAGTGCATGCTCTTGATCTACTACTTGCAACGAATTACAGTGCCAGTATTACAGGATCTCTAGGAATTTGTAGCAATCCAATCGATCTTGATATTTCTTCATCGAACACCATCTCATCAGTCGAATGGTCCAATGGTTCAACGCAACTTCCATTGTCCACCGCAGTTGCACAAGATTATTCTGCAATTGTGTTGGATGATCGCGGTTGTAAAGCGTATACAGATACTGTGAGTATCGTCCAGTTTCAAGTTCCAACCATTGATCCCATTACCCTGATTGGCGATACTCTTTCCACTGATGCTTCAGACGGATATCAATGGACTTTGAATGGAGTTGATTTGATTGGTGAAACGAACTCCTCACTCACGGTTTTATCACCATTTGGAACCTACACATGCTACACAACGAGTGTTGATGGCTGTGTTGTGGAATCACCAGCTATTGTGCTCACTGTAGGACTTGAAACAATTCCAGAAGCACATTTTAACATTTATCCAAATCCTGTTCGCGACGTCTTTCAAATTGAGACTGATGCCAAGATACTCAACGTTCAGGTGATTGACGCGGAAGGTAGAATTTCCGAACCATCTAACAACGAGGGTGTTGGGTATTCCATTGCTCATCTAGCAAAAGGAACGTATACGATCCTTATTTATACAGATGCAGGGACTTATCAATCGAAAATCACGAGAATGTAACACGTATTCAAAAGATTTCTATTTTTAGGCTCTCAAAACGGAAAATATGGATTTATCAGGTGTCATTTCAATTTCAGGTCGACCTGGACTTTACAAAGTAATCGCTCAAGGAAAGAACAGCATTATCGTTGAATCGCTGATCGATAAAAAACGCTTTCCTGCATACGCTACAGATCGAATTTCAGCAGTTGATGACATTAGTATTTATACGCATGATGGTGACAAACCTCTAAAGGAGATTTTAGCTGACATCTACGCAAAACAATCAGGGAAACAAGCGCCTTCTCACAAAGAAGACATTTCTGTCTTGATTTCCTTCATATTGGAAGTTCTCCCAAATTATGACGACGAGCGCGTTTATCCTTCTGACATCAAGAAATTGATCCAGTGGTATAACATGCTTTTGAACGCAGGTTATTTGGAACCAAAGGAAGCGGAAATGACTGAAGAAGTCGCATCGGAATCGAAACCCAAAGCACCTAAGGCCTCCAAAGGCAGTAGCGTAGCTAAAAAAGCTGCTCCAGACACTGCGAAAGAAGCAAAACCGAAAGCAGCCGACGCAGCTAAAAAAACTGTTGCAGGAGCCAGTAAAGCAAAAGCCGCCGCGCCGAAAAAAGCCACCAAGCAAGCAACAACAAAGAAATAAATTCAAAGTCCTGACCCAAAAAGTTAGGACTTTTTTTTAACGATCAAATATGGAAATCACACAACCCATTCGCCAATTTGTGGCGCAAGATTTAGTCATAGACAGTTGGGAAGCCATAGAAGGATATTACCAAGATCTACTCGATCGAACCATTGATACCCGAGAATCCTTTAAAAAGTGGTTAGTAGATCAAAGTGAACTTGACGCCGTTTTAGAAGAAGACATGGCATGGCGTTATATTCGAATGACCATCGACACCACATCTGAAGACTTGAGCAAAGCGTATACATTCTTCGTATCTGAAATTCAACCCAAATTGGCACCCTTCGAAGATAAACTCAATCGAAAATTGGTTGAATCGCCTTTTTTGGAAGAATTGGAGTCTTCGAGCGATTACTTCATTTTGTTCCGCAGGGTTCGTAAAGCCTTGGATTTGTACCGCGAAGAAAACGTGCCGATTCAATCTGAAATTGCGGAGGAAAGTCAAAAATATGGCGTTTTGTCTGCAGCACAAAGTATTGAACACGAAGGACAAACGATTACAATGCAGAAAGCTGCGCTCTTTTTGAAAGAAACGGATGAACGTATTCGAAAAGAAGTATTTGATAAAATCACCGAACGCCGCAGAAAAGATGTCGACGCATTCAACGAATTGTTTGATTCGTTGCTCAAAAAGCGTCATCAGGTGGCAATAAATGCAGGATTCACCAATTTCCGCGACTACAAATTGACTTCAATGGGAAGGTTTGATTATTCGGTGAGTGATTGTGAGGATTTTCATCAATCCGTGAAAAACGTAATTGTGCCTATTGTGCGTTCCATCAAGCAAAAACAGTTGGATCTATTGGGGAAAGAAAAATTCCGACCGTGGGATTTGGAAGTAGATCCTGAAGGAAAACAACCGCTGAAACCCTTTGCGAAAGACGAAGAATTGTTAGCAGGAACCATTAAGATGTTTGAGCGAATCGACCCCTATTTTGCCGACTGTCTTGCGACGATGGAGAATATGAAACATTTGGATTTGGCTTCAAAAAATGGTAAAGCACCAGGAGGATACAACTATCCATTGTATGAAATTGGCGTGCCTTTTATTTTTATGAATGCTGTTGGTTCACAGCGTGATTTGGTAACGATGGTTCACGAAGGCGGACATGCGATACATTCCTTTTTGAGCCGAAATTTGGAACTCACAGGATTTAAAAATCTACCGTCAGAAGTTGCTGAGCTTGCATCGATGTCGATGGAATTGCTTACGATGGAAGAATGGATCGAATTTTATCCTGATGCAGACAACTTCGCCCGAGCTAAACGCGAGCAGCTTCAAACAACCTTAATCCTTTTGCCGTGGATTGCACAAGTGGATGAATTCCAACATTGGTTGTACGTCAACCACACGCACACGCGAGAGGAACGCACCCAAAAATGGTTAGCACTATCCAGTGAATACGGAACAGGCTTAGTGGACTACACAGATTACGAAGACATGCTTGCTACCTCATGGCAACGACAACTGCATATCTTTGAAGTTCCATTCTACTACATCGAATATGGAATTGCGCAATTGGGCGCACTCGGTGTTTGGATGAATAGCCTGAAAGACAAGTCAAAAGCCATTCACGACTACAAAGAAGCCTTGAAACTTGCGTATACAAAACCGATTCCTGAAATATACGCGACAGCAGGCGTAGAATTCAACTTTAGTGAAGCACACATTAGCAAGCTAGCAGAATTTATTCGGGAGCAACTCCAAAAATTGCAGAACTAGGAGCGAAAAGGTTGTTAGAAATAAAATTCCTGTTATATTTGCACCCGCAAATGCGTATGCGTTTGTTATGGCGAGGTAGCTCAGTTGGTTAGAGCGCCGGATTCATAACCCGGAGGTCGGGAGTTCAAATCTCCCTCTCGCTACAAAGGTCTGATTCGAAAGAATCGGACCTTTTTGCGTTCGGGAGATTTGTCTTGATCCTGCCTTTGTCGGATCGGCTTCTCTCGCTACAAAGGTCTGATTCGAAAGAATCGGACCTTTTTGCGTTTGGGAGATTTGTCTTGATCCTGCCTTCGTCGGATCGGCTTCTCTCGCTACAAAGGTCTGATTCGAAAGAATCGGACCTTTTTGCGTTCGGGAGATTTAACGCTAATCTACCGATTAGCGATCTTGATCCGTCATTTGACGGATCGGCTTCTCTCGCTACAAAAAGTCGATTCATAAGAATCGGCTTTTTTTGCTTTCGGGAGATTTATGTCTAATCTGCTGATTAGTGTTGGGTTGGCGAGGCTATTCATTCTATAAACTACCACACGATAAGATTCTTGCGGTAACGGGGGAACCAGTGCAAGATGAAATCAAGTTTAATGCAACAAGTTTTAACACAATCCGCACATGCAAACCAAACTTTGAGTATCTTCATCGTAAAACACATCGAAACATGATCAAAACTTCCCTTATTGCCGCTGGAATTCTCACATTCACGGCAGGCTTTGCACAAACCACGTCCAATCACATCGAAATCGCAGTGAGCGAAACGGTTGAATTGAAACCCATCGAAGCTAAAATTCAAATCTTTATTGAATCGCCTGCAATGCAACGTAATGGCCAATTCTATTCATACGGTTATGACGAATCTACGTACAGCTATGATTGGTATGAGCCAACGGAGGAAGATTATGAATACGAACGGTTGCTGTACGAAAACCCAAAAAAAGTCACAAAAAAAATGACGCAGGAATACGAAGCGCGTCAAAAACAACGTGATGAAGACATGGCTGCAATGGAACTTGAACAAATGCAGCGTGACATCGAACGTGAAGCAGAATTGGCAAGTTTCGAGCCCTTTGAGGTATCAACGTTGATGGGTCTGTTGACACTCTATGGAATTAATTTTACAATTGAAACCCAGGATCCGGTTGATTTTGAGAATCCAGAGGCTCTGAGTGAATGGAATGAAAACGATTATGACGCTAATTTTGATGATACCGTAGTTTCCGTAACGGTCAAGGGTTCAGGGTCATACCAAGATCTCATGCGTTTTATCTCAAATTTGCCGACACATGTGATCACGAAAGATGTGAAATTTGAATCTACCGAAACGATCAATTCGACTGTCATTCCGAAATTAACGGAAAAAGCGACCAAACAAGCGCAAGCTCTTGCCAATTCCTTTGGTCGTAAATTGGGTAAAGTGATTCAATGTACCAACATTTATCCTGCAACGCCGAGCTCGAATTACATGAAGAATTATATGGTAGATTTGGGTAGTTTTATGGATGAATCGAACTACAACGGTGATGGCGATCCATTTCTCAATACAAAAACGGAAATTGTAGAGTACGTTTACCGCTTTGAATTGTTGAACTAATCATTTTTAGCGCATTACATTATGCAATCAAACATTCAATGAAAAATCTCATCTATTTCACCGCCGTCCCTCCTATTTTGTTCGTAATCTCCCTTTTCTTGCCTTACATCGAGCAACAATTTATACCAGGAGTGAAAGTCATTAAATATGGCTATGAGTTTCCATTCGTATTTTTTCCGCTGAGTGTCATGGGGATCATTCTCCTTGTAGCTAATTTCAAACGCTCACGATTTACTGCAATTATTGCCTTCGTTCTATGCTTTGGCTTGCTTTTCTCGCTCTTTCTACTTCAGTTTTCGATGAGTCCAGCCATGGGTGATTTCACGCTCCATCGCTACAAATTTGGCTATTCATTTGCATTTTTCTCGGCATTGCTACTTATGATTATGTTGCTTATCAACTTGGTCAAAACTTTTCGAAACAGCCTATACGACTAGGCAAATTAGTTCCATTTTTTGTTATTTTGGTCAAAAAAAGTAACGCTTATGATACCAAACATGCTCACTCTCGCCCTTGCGGCACTCATTCCGATAATCGTCGGATTTCTTTACTACAACCCAAAAACGTTGGGGAATGCTTGGATGATTGCCGCAGGTATGACCGAAGAAAAAATGAAAGGTGCCAACATGGGGAAAATCTTCGGATTCAGCCTTCTACTCTCGTTAATGCTCGCATTCATTTTGTTCGGTATAGTGATCCACCAAAGTGCCATATATTCCTTGTATGCCAGTGAAACAGGTTTCGGTGTCGAAGGATCGGCTGTTATGAATCGTATTGATCAACATATGCTCGAATTGGGAGACCGTTTCAGAACCTTCGGACATGGCGCATTGCATGGTACAATCGCAGGACTCTTTTTTGCGCTGCCTGTTTTGGGCATAAACGCACTATTTGAGCGAAAATCCTTCAAGTATATTATCATCAATGTAGGCTATTGGGTGATTACACTCGCATTGATGGGCGGCGTGATTTGCCAGTGGGGTTAATCGAATTTATCAACCAATAATTTCTAAAGGGGTGAGCAATCATCCCTTTTTTTTGTAGCTTTTTTTTTGCCGGGATAAAATCAAATCCCACACCGATCAACCAGCAGATGATGAAACCGCTTAGCAACAACAAGCCGATCCGACTTAGGTAGTATCAAGAAACTTGAATCCAATAAATCATCGTTGTTGAGCTGAAGTATAGAATTACCTCTCATTATTTAACACGATCCTCCAGCATGGGCACAAAGCTAAAAACACCCAAATCTTCTTCCGAAAAATCGTCCTCCGCGGTTTTAATAATTTGCTTCATCATCTGCTGCTCGCCCGCTCCAACGGGAATGATCATCATGCCACCAATTTTCAGCTGCTTTAACAATTCAAGCGGAATTTCGGGGGCTCCACAGGTAATTATAATCTTGTCGAACGGTGCGAATGTTGGTAACCCTTTGTAGCCGTCACCAAAACTCAACCGGGCGGTATATCCCAATCGATCAACAATCGCTTTCGCCTTTATATGCAACTCCTTGTGACGTTCAATGCTAAATACCTTGGCGCCCAACTCACACAAGACACATGTCTGAAAACCTGATCCTGAGCCAATTTCCAAGATTTTATCGCCTTTCTGTATTTGAAGTAATTGGGTTTGGAATGCAACCGTATACGGGTGACTAATCGTTTGACCTGCACCAATCTGAAATGCCATATTTGTATACGCTTGCTCTGCAAATGCGTTGTCCAAAAAAAAGTGTCGCGGAATCACATCAAACGCGTTCAAAACGCGCTGATCCTCAATTCCTTTAGCAGCCAATTCAGTGATCAACTGTCGTCGCATGCCTTTGTATTTAAACGAATCTCGCATGATGTAAAGGTAGTACACTCCAGTAAATTGTCACGTTTGTTTTTCGAACAGTTCATTGTGGACAAGCTACAAGATTCAGCGGTATAGATTCTGTTCTTTAAATCAGTTTGTCTATATTTGGGGGACTTTTCAAACTAGAAAATGGCTGTATCAAAAAAAGAATTGGATTTCAATAAGAACGACGACGCGATGCGTTTAAAATTATCAGCGCTCGATCGCGAACTGGCAACGGTTTACCTTGGTGGCGGAACTGCCCGCATTCAAAAGTTGCACGAACAAGGTAAAATGTCGGCGCGTGAACGCATTGATTTCTTGCTCGACAAAGACCGTGAGCGCATTGAAATAGGCGCTTTTGCTGGACGTGGAATGTATGCCGAACATGGTGGTTGTCCTTCTGGTGGTGTTGTGGTCGTGATTGGATACATTTCTGGAAAACAGTGTATTGTTGTCGCAAACGATGCTACCGTGAAGGCTGGAGCTTGGTTTCCAATCACAGGAAAGAAAAATCTACGCGCACAGGAAATCGCGATGGAAAATAAATTGCCCATTATCTATTTGGTAGATTCAGCTGGGGTTTATCTTCCAATGCAGGATGAAATCTTCCCAGATAAAGAACATTTCGGCAGGATTTTCAGAAACAATGCCGTCATGAGTTCCATGGGAATCACACAAATAGCTGCAGTTATGGGTAGCTGTGTGGCAGGCGGAGCGTATCTTCCTATAATGTCGGATGAATCGTTGATCGTTGATAAAACGGGTACGATTTTCTTGGCTGGATCGTATTTGGTGAAAGCTGCAATTGGTGAAACCATTGACAATGAAACGCTTGGTGGAGCGACAACACACACAGAAATATCTGGCGTGTGTGATTACAATGTGCCAAACGACGAAGAATGCCTCAAAACCATTCGCGGTTTGATCGATAAAATTGGTCAAAAAGAATCAGCGGGTTTTGACAGAAAAGAGGCGAAATTACCCCTTGAAGACCCGAAATCCATGTATGGAATTTTGCCTTCCGATCGTACAAAAACATATAGCATTGGTGACATTATCAAATGTGTTGTCGATGATTCCGAATACCAAGAGTACAAAGAAGGTTACGGGAAATCAATTGTGTGCGCATATGCGCGCGTTGACGGCTGGAGCGTAGGAATTGTTGCGAATCAACGAGAAATCATTAAAAATGCAAAAGGTGAAATGCAATTTGGTGGAGTGATTTACTCCGATTCGGCGGACAAAGCTGCACGATTTATTATGAACTGCAACCAAAAAAACATACCTCTTGTGTTCATTCAGGACGTTTCCGGGTTCATGGTAGGATCAAAAAGTGAACACGCAGGAATCATCAAAGACGGCGCAAAAATGGTAAATGCCATGGCAAATTCTGTCGTTCCAAAATTCACGATTGTAATCGGTAATTCATACGGAGCTGGGAATTATGCGATGTGCGGTAAAGCATACGATCCTCGATTGATTGTCGCTTGGCCAACAGCTGAATTAGCCGTAATGAGTGGCGCGTCAGCAGCAAAAGTACTTCTTCAAATTGAAGTGGCTTCACTGAAAAGCCGTGGAGAAGTAATCACACCTGAACGGGAAAAAGAACTATACGATAAAATCAAAAACCGATACGATGAGCAAATCTCCCCCTATTATGCGGCTAGTCGCCTGTGGGTAGATGCAATCATCGATCCTGTTGACACACGCAAAATAATTTCAATGGGAATAGAAATGGCCAATCATGCAAAAGCGGAAAAGCCATATAATGTCGGCGTTATTCAAACTTAATAGCACAACGTTATGTACTTAGATTGGCAAATAAAGCATTACCGTGATTTATCCCTAAACGAATTTCACGACATTATCAAACTTCGTTTGGAAGCCTTTGTGGTTGAACAAAATTGTGCTTATCTCGATCTCGATGGAAAGGACAAGAAATGCTATCACCTTCTCTGCCGAGACGGGAAAGGAAGCATCATTGCGACTGCACGTGTAGTGCCTCCGGGCCTGTCTTATCCTGATGCGGCAATTGGACGAGTAGTGATTCATGAAGATGTGCGTGGTCACGGTTTCGGTCATGATTTAATGGAGAAATGCATCGAGTTTTCGAAGGTTGAATTTGGAAACTCACCGATTCGAATTTCTGCTCAAAAACACTTGGAAAACTACTACGGCAAGCACGCCTTTGTTTCAACCGGTAAAGAATATTTAGAAGATGGCATCCCACATGTTGAGATGCTTCTAAACCCACAAAATTAAACAATGATAAAAAAAACAAAATGGATTGCGCTCAGTATTGGTGCTGTTACCTTAATCGCTTGCGATACGGTAAAACAAACTTCAGAGGAATTGGCAACGGAGTTAACTTCAACGCTGCTGAGTGAAACAATCGATCTCGATTACATGGATAAGGGCATTCGTCCACAAGACGATTTCTTCAAATTTTCCAATGGGACTTGGACAAAAAACAATCCCGTTCCTGCCTCCGAATCGCGCTGGGGAAGTTTCAATGAATTGGATCAATCGAATAAATCTAAGTTGACCGAAATTCTTGAAAAAGCTCAGAAAAACAATGATATCAAAGGGTCTAGCGATCAAATTTTGGGTGATTATTACACCTCGTTTATGGACATGAGCCGACGAAACGACCTGGGTGCCGATGTCATTTCAGCGGATCTAGCGCGAATCGACAAATTAAGCTCGAAAAGTGAATTGGTGCTTGTGATTGCAGAACATCACAAGGCTGGAATTGGATCGCTGTTTAATTTTGGGGTGGGACAAGATCTTAAAAATGTGAACTACCATATTGCCTATTTCGGGCAAGGTGGAATGGGACTTCCAAACCGTGATTATTATTTCAGTGCCGATAAAGCGGAGATTCTCTCAGCCTATGATCGTCACATCGCGAGCATGATGGTGCTTACAGGAATGGATGCAGCAAAAGCACGCAATCTTTCGCAATCTGTTGTTGAATTCGAAAAATTCTTGGCAGAAGCAAGTATGCGTCCAGCTGAAATGAGAATCCCTGAAAACACCTATCACAAATGGAGCAAAAACTTGCTGACAGATCGTGCAATGAATTTTGATTTTGAGAATTATTTCGCACAAGTGGGTTGCCATTCTTTCGATTCACTTGTTGTGTCGCAACCGAAATTTGTAGACGCGATTGTTCATTTGGTGCGCGATATGCCTCTAGAACAGTGGAAAAATTACTTGAAATGGAAGGTTGTGGATCACTACGCCGGTCACATGAGTGATGCATTTGTCAACGCAAACTTTGCTTTTTACGGAACTGTTTTAACAGGTAAAAAAGAGATGAAACCGATGAATGAGCGAGCGATCGATGAAATTACGAACATGTCGTTTGGTGAAATTCTCGGGAAATCCTTCGTAGAAAAATACTACTCTGAATCGGCGCAGAAACGAGTGAATACCATGGTCGACAACTTGTTGATTGTTTTCCGTGAGCGCATTGATGCCTTGGATTGGATGTCGGCGGAGACCAAAAAACAAGCCTTGGAGAAATTGAACTCCATTGGACGAAAATTGGGCTTCCCTGAAAAATGGACCGATTTCCGCTACTTGAAATTTACACCGACAGACTACATTGATAACATCAAATCAGTAGCGCTGTACGATCATCAAAAAAACATGTCAAAACTCCATGAAGATGTTGATAAATCTGAATGGGAAATGCCAGCGCACATGGTGAATGCATATTATCACCCTTTGTTGAACGAGATCGCCTTTCCAGCTGGTATTATGCAAGCACCTTTCTTTAGTGATGCATACGAAGATGCAGTTAATTATAGCCGAATTGGAATGGTGATTGGACACGAATTCACCCATGGATTTGACGATATGGGATCAAAATTTGCCGCTGATGGCTCATTTACAAACTGGTGGACAGAAGCGGATCGAACCTTATTCGAAGCGCGGACGGAAAAATTAGGGGCAACGTTCACTGGCTTCTGCCCTATTGACGGACACTGTGTGAATGCTGACCTCACGATGGGTGAAAACATTGCGGATCTTGGTGGTTTGACTCTTGCGTACTATGCTTATGCACGCACGGATGAGTTCAAATCTGGTGTCGTTAAGATGGGATACACTCCTGCACAACGATTCTTCATTGGATTCGCTCAATTGTGGAAAATCAACTATACCGACGAAGAAATGAAAAACCGCATTGCGAATGATCCGCACTCACCTGGAATGTATCGTGTAAATGGACCTTTGATGAATTGCCCGGAATTTTTCGAAGCTTTTGACGTGAAAGAAGGTGATCCAATGAGAAATTCAAGTGAGAAGATTTCTAAGATTTGGTAATTGGTACTACTCTACTTGTAGTGAATAATTAATGTGACCTGCGTAAATATTTGCGCAGGTTTTTTTTAAACTAGTTTTTTGGTGGAAACAAAAAATCCCGACGTCGGTTAAAACATCGGGATTACTTAAAAAGGTGGGTTTAGTTTAAATGAACCAACAATCTCGCGCTGTTGCTTCGTGTGCTTTTCACTACAATCGACTTGCTGTAATTCAAAATCGCGTTGAGTGTGTTTGTACTTGGAGTGATTTTTAACTCTTCACTTGGAGCAATTTCAGGGTATTTTTTCAACATAGGCTTCTGTTTGTATGTTTTATACTATTAAAAACGAACTGACTGCTAGTTTATTTTATACCTCAAGAAAAAAATCGTGCAAAATTTGGAAATACTTGTGTCTAATAGCTTCCAAGTCGTCGACGCAAGAACCATTCAGTACCCAACAGGACAATGATCAAAAAGAAGATCCATTTAAAGTCGATAATGTCTTTGAACGTCGATTCATCAGAAGTGACCGTTACAATATCCGTGCGTTTATCAAGATCATCCAGGAGTTGATCTAAATTTCTCAATGCATAAAACTTGCCATCCGAGTTGGTAGCAATTTGTTGAAGTAGGTTATGGTTGGCACTTGTTTCTATGTTTTCCATGGACACGTCACTCACCACAAACGACCCTGATTTCTCGTAGCCCTTACCATTGAACGCGGTTTTTGCACTCCAATCGTATTTGCCAACAGGCAATCTTCCCAACGAAAGTCGGTAATCAAGTTCTTGTTTCCCGAAGGTGTAATCCACTTTTTTTCCTTTTTCATCGGTTAAAACAAAAGAAATGGATGGATCGGTGATGCGTTCCATTGAAGAATTGTAGAATTCAGCGTTGATAATTACATCATCATTAATCGTGAAGCGACGAGGAAGGTTTACACGAAGTGCATCCGTGTTTTTCTTTACCACGAGGTATTGCACTGTCTTTTGAATCAATTCATTGAAACCCTTGTTTTCTTTCGTTCGCGCAAATTCCATTAATTTCCATCGCCACAATCCCTCACCGATGAATGCACTTTGTTTTCGATTTCCGGAGGTAAAAAATAAGATGGGATCCTTTTTTATGACAGTTCCAATTCGCTGGGTGAGTAAAACATCACCTTGAGAGGCATTGATGGTTCCAAATGGCACCGTGACTGGCGGCCAATAATCCAAACCAGCGCTCAAATCTTCGGAAACTTCGAACAACTGGAATCCGCCTTTCAAATTTCCTTGAACTTCGTCACCACGCTTGCCAGCAGGAAGGTCTAGACCAATTCCCAATTGTCGAATTGCACCAGGGGTAGAACGGTTTCCGATCAAATACCAAACGGGGATCTTGGCACTTTTTACTTTTTGTGCGAGCGCGCCATTACCAGAAGCTCCTGGCTCATGCCAAATAAGCAACGCATACTCATCCAAATTTCCTGTAAATTCTGCCGTTAGCATCGACGTCACTTCAATGTTCTCGTCGCGCTCGATTACATTTTTCACCGCAGAAACATCGGGATGCGGCGCTGTAGCAAGGATCAATACTTTACTTCGAGAATCGATCACTTCAACATAAAACGACCATTTGTTGTTTTCGTAAGAGGATTCATTGGGAAGGGATTCCACTTGAACAACGTAGTTAACAAATCCAATCTCCGTTGCCTCAAGCATTAGTGAAACGTGAACAAAATCAAGGTTCCCGTCTTCGTATTGAATGGGTTTGGACGCGATTTTTTTTCCATTCTTATAGATTGAAACCGCGCTACCTGTTTTCCCTACACGCGCTGCTTGAATGTCGATCTCCACGGGAAATTGATTCTTGAAAAACGCAATGTCGTTCACAGCTACATTGCGAATCACTTGGTCGCGTTTGCGAATGGTGTCCCCCATCCCAACTGTAAAAATCGGTGTCAGCGCAATTTTCTCTGCTGCGTAGCGAGGGTCACTCCCTTTGTTAAAGTTTCCATCGGAGATGAAGCAAATTCCTCCAATATTTTGGTTGTAGTAACGCGTAAAAATCTCCTCAAACCCTTGGTTCAGATCGGAAAAATGGTCTTTGTACGATGGGGAATTGGTTGAAAATGTGGCTCCAACAGAATAATGTACGATGTCGAATTTGTCCTTGTACCGCTCTTCAATCTTTTTACGGAAGTCTGAAATGCGCGTTTTCACTTCCGAACTGTCCGAGTAGTTCAAAACGGAACTTGAGGTATCCACAAGTGTAATAAAAACAGGTTTCTCTTCTTTGTGTTCTATGGATTCGAGAAGAAGTCCAATCAATAGGAGGCCTAAAAGAAACAAAGAAAGGGAACGTAGCGAGATCAAACCGCGGCGAATGCCCAGCGAAACGTCTTCCAATCCCTTTTGATTTCGATAGTACCAATAGGCAAAAAGCACAGAAAGCACTGCCCACGGCAACAACCACCAAATAGAAATGTCAGAGAAAAACTTCATTAGCACTCAAAAATACTAAACTCGTCGACACCGTAAACTTGGATCCGGAATTTTTAGCAACTATTCACAGATTATTTTGAGAAAGATGTTCATGGATTCTCAAACCGTTGGAAGCGATCGATTCACCTACTTCTCTGTAAAATTTTTCATCGTGTAGGAAACACCCAATCCCAGTACCGATTTGAACTGCGTTCGCGGGCCAACATTCCCATTTTTATCTGTAATATCAATATCGTCATCATACAAAAGATTCCAAAGTAATGAGGCTGAAAACCAGCTATTCACTTTGAACGTGAACATCACCTCTGCATTTACGTCAATATTTCCAGGATTGTTCAAGTAATTTGAAAAGAGCTCCAAGCGCGATTTCATCTCAATGTTTTTTGCTATTTCTTTGTTGTATTTCATTTTGAAATATGCCCCAAATTCCCCTCTGAATCGTTTACCTGGTTCCACTCCAAACTCTCCTGCGTCAGACAATACTTGATCATTCACAAATGTCATTTTCGATGCCAATGGTGAAAGAAAAACGGAGAAATTATCGTTTGGTGAATAATCGATACCCAATGAAAGATTTGCCCACCCTGGTGCCATAAAGGTCGATGTTCTCGGCGATGAGTTGTCGTTGAAGCCATCCAAAAATTGCGTTCGGAAAGACCCTAACATGGACATGTAATAATGTTCTTTCAATCGATAGCCTAGGTTTGTCGCAAGTTCCATACGGTCATCTGTTTTCTCAAGTCCATTGCCCGATTCGTTATCAAGGTATTGCATTCCACCGAGTGCTGCGCCTAGATCGTTGTCCCACTTCAGGTTTTTCTTTTCAAATTTCGCAGAGCCTGCAACATATCCAATTAGTGAAATGTTGTTTCGCCCACCCGCATTCCAATTGACAAAGGAACTTTGTGTGCCGTTGAGACCATAAAGGGCTTTTAATTTCCAATTGGATGGAAGTGTATCCTCTTGTGCCGCGACATTCACAGTTAGCATGACAGATAAGGCTGCAAATAAACTAGTTTTCATGATATGATCCATTTTAATTTTTGCCAAATGTACTAAGTTCAATTAAATCATGGATTCGTTGAAATTTAAATTCTATTGACGCACATAAATCAAAGTTAAAATGCCGGTTTTTCAATCAAGCTCAGATGTCAGTTCACTCAGATTTTATTCTTAATTTCGTCGCACAAAAAACTAGCAATTCAAATGAGCAAAGAAGTTTATATAATCTCAGCGGTTCGAACACCAATGGGAAGTTTTGGCGGGGCACTTTCTACGGTCCCAGCTACGAAATTGGGTGCCATTGCCATCAAAGGTGCATTGGACAAAGCAAGTGTCTCCGCAAGTGAAGTGAATGAAGTATTTATGGGTAATGTACTCCAAGCAGGATTGGGACAGGCACCGGCAAGACAGGCTGCCCTTTTCGCTGGAATTGGTGACAATGTTCCTTGTACAACCATCAACAAAGTATGTGCTTCCGGCATGAAAGCATTGAGTTTAGCAGCTCAAACAATTCTTGCTGGCGATAACGACGTTGTGATTGCTGGTGGAATGGAAAATATGAGCATGGTTCCTCACTACATGAATGCGCGCGTAGGTACAAAACTAGGCAACATCACGATGATTGATGGAATGGTAAATGATGGTTTGACGGACGTTTACAACAAAGTTCACATGGGTGTTTGTGCAGACAAATGTGCCAGTGAAAACAACATTTCTCGCGAGGCACAAGATGCTTTTGCAATCGACTCATATTCGCGTGCGGCTGCGGCTTGGGAATCGGGTAAATTTGACAATGAGATCGTTCCAGTTGAAGTACCACAGCGTCGTGGCGATGCAATAATTGTGTCAAAAGACGAAGAATATACAGCTGTTCAATTAGATAAAATCCCGCAATTGCGTGCAGTTTTTACCGCGGATGGAACAGTTACGGCTGCAAATGCATCTACCTTGAATGATGGCGCTTCTGCCCTTTTACTAATGAGCAAAGAAAAAGCAGAAGCTTTGGGGGTTCAACCGATCGCAAAAATTGTTGGATATGGAGATGCTGCACACGAGCCGGAATGGTTTACTACTGCGCCTTCAAAAGCGGTTCCTGTCGCGTTGAAAAGAGCTGGCTTGGGAATTTCAGATATTGACTATTGGGAATTGAATGAAGCATTCGCCGTAGTAGGCATTGTAAATACACAAAAATTAGGCTTAGATCCGGCGAAAGTAGACGTTAACGGAGGAGCCGTTGCTTTAGGTCATCCCCTTGGAAGCTCTGGTTCACGTATCATTGTCACATTGATCAACGTTTTGAAACAGAACGGCGGAAAATATGGCGGGGCTGGTATCTGCAACGGAGGCGGAGGAGCTTCTGCAATGATTATCGAGAACGTATAGTCAACGTAAAGTATGATTAAAAAGGCCTCAAATTGAGGCCTTTTTTTTGTGAATTTCACTTTTGTCAAGGCCGTATTTCAATTCGAAGTGAATGCAATTCACGCGAGTGTAATATATATGTGAATCAAGGATTTAGATGAAAAGTAAAGGTGCTAACCACTGACAAATTACACGACTTCCAATAGCGAAGCGTAAACTTCCTCGTATTGTTTTACAACCGAATCAATATCAAACTGGAGAGCGCGATCTTGCGCATTTCTGCGGAATCGCAACAAGGTCTCTTTATCGGTTAAAATTTTAAGCGTATTGTTAGCCATGTCCTCAACATCGCCGACATTGGAAAGATAACCGGTTACACCATGTATATTCACTTCAGGAATTCCACCGGTATTCGATGAAATAACAGGTACACCGACGGCCATTGCTTCAAGTGCCGCCAATCCAAAACTCTCCGTTTCAGAAGGTAAGATGAAAATATCTGAAATTTGCAGTGCATGTTGCGTGTCTGTGACCTTTCCAAGAAATTTCACGCGATCACACAATTTTAACTCTCTGCACAACTCTTCCAATTTATAGCGCTCAGGTCCATCTCCAACCATCAATAATCTAGATGGTCTCACTGCATTCACCTTTTGAAAAACACGCAACACATCTTTCACGCGTTTCACCTTTCTAAAGTTGGACACGTGGCACAACAGAAATTCACCATCAGGCGCATAGCAATCACGTCTACTTCTGTCTAAGGTTTGAAAATCGCCTGGAACTTGAATGAAATTGGGAATTACCTCAATGTGTCGTGTTGTCGAGAAATGCTTGTAGGTATCGTCTTTCAAGCTCTGAGAAACGGCGGTGACCGCATCAGATTGATTCAGGCAGAACGTAATCACCGGCTCAAAAGATGGATCGCGACCGACGAGCGTAATGTCTGTACCGTGTAATGTTGTAACGAATGGAATCTCGATCCCTTGCGAACGCAAAATCATTTTCGCCATAAAAGCAGCAGATGCGTGGGGAATTGCATAGTGCACATGCAAAATGTCCAATTTTTCGTGTTTGACAACATCCACCATTTTACTTGCTAAAACAGTCTCATAGGGCTGGTATTCAAACAGAGGATAATCGGAAACGGAGACTTCGTGATAGGTGACATTTTCACGAAATGACCCCAAACGTACGGGCTGAGAATACGTGATAAAATGAACATTATGTCCTTTCTTAGCTAAGGATTTCCCCAATTCCGTAGCTACAACTCCACTCCCCCCAAACGTTGGATACAATACAATTCCAATTTTCATACGCTTCTATCTGAACACAAAAATACATTTTATACCTTCCTTAGACGACGATAAATTGCAAAATCGACAATCTTCACAGAGATATAAGCAAATGGAATGGCCGCGAGAATGTCAATTGAATAATGCACACGTTGAACCATGAGTAAAATCCCTAATACAACTCCAAAAAGTGCGAATACCCATTTGTATTTCACAGTCCAAAAAAGCAGTAAACAAATGGTTGCGGTATGACCACTAAAGAAAAGATCACCATCAATTGTTCCTTGATAAATGAAGAAGTTCAGAAAAGGGTCATTCAAAAATATAATTGATTCAGGTTCTTTTAATGGTAAAATTGACAATGTAAATGCTCTAAAAATCAATAATATGGAATATGAAAACGCCATTTGGCTAAGGAAATAAGGCTCCTTTCGATTGATAACAGCATAGGCAATGAGTGTTCCGTAGGTGATCGAAAATATATAGAACGAGACGTCCATCGCCGGCAAATATGGAAATACTGGATCATCGAAATACCACAATAGCCGATCCACCCTCACTTCATGAAACCTTAAAAAGACAGCAAATGCAACACCGCAAATGAGTAACAACCCAAATGATAGAAATATTAATTTTCGTTGCTGACTCATGGACGTATGGCTTGTGCTACCGCGTCATAAATCACGCGTTGGATGTCAGTGCGAATATTCATGTTCACAATCTTCCAATTCTCAGCATCTGGATATACACGATTGGACAGGAAAACATAGTTCACTTGATTCAATGGATCAGCCCACACAACCGTTCCTGTAAATCCAGAGTGACCAAAACTGGCCATGGATGCTTTACGATCGCATGTGCCACCCGATCCATCCTTGTTAGGTTTATCGAATCCCGCCCCTCTTCTGCTTCCAGCGAACTGAGCTTTTGTATATTCCTCCACCACTTCAGGTTTGATATATTCCGTTCCGCCATAGGTTCCTTTGTTCAAAAAAAGCTGCATAAGAGCTGCTAAGTCACTCGCATTCGAGAACAATCCAGCATGCCCACCTACTCCACCAATCATCGCTGCGCCTGGATCGTGCACATAGCCATGGACCAATTGCTTGCGGAAAAACTGATCGTTTTCGGTAGGCGTAATCTGGTTCAACGAAAAATAATCCAACGGATTGTAACGAATTGAACGCAGTCCCATCGGCTTGTATAATTGATTCACTGTGAAATCTTCCAATTTTTGCCCCGATTGTTTTTCGATGATTTTTTTGACGAAATAATACCCCAAATCGGAATACTTATAGACTTTCCCATTGAGTGGTGTCTCCATAATTCGTCGATACATCGTATCGGTATAATCAGATCGAATCCAGAGGTTTTTTGCAACAGGCACGTTCATTTCACCTGATTTCAAGGGTGCATACCAAGCATCACTTGGACGATTTCCAGAAAGTGTGTTTTTGTAAAACGGAATCCATGATACCAATCCAGCTTGATGTGCCATCATGTCCTGCAACACAATCGATGAATAGCTGTAGCCTTGCGTTAATTCGGGTAGATAATCACCCAGTTTTGCCGTCAAATCAAACTTTCCTTCGGAATCTAGAACCATCAGCGACGTGGTGGATCCAGCAACTTTTGTGACGGATGCAATGTCATAAAGATCCGTGTTCAGAACTGGTTGAAGCGTGTCGTACGTATGATAACCATAGGACTTTCTCCAGATTATTTTTCCCTCGACAGCAACAACAACTTGACATCCCGGAAAAGCTTTGGCGTCGATTCCACGTTGAACAATGCGATCAATTTCTTTGAGTTTCTCACGGTTAATTCCCAATTCTTCGGGTTGTGAATCCTTGAGCCTACCTGCCGATTCTACTACAATACCATGAGTTCTTGGGAAACTTGTGTTTAAGGTGACTGGCAATTTACCGACCGATGCAAACGTACCCATCAAAAATTGTCCCATTCGATGTTGGAGCAAGTCATGGTTTTCGTAGCCGAGAACGACTGCATCAAACTTTTGGAGATCAGCAGATTTGAGTGCCAATGGATTTCCAAGTAGAGCGAGCACATTCTTTTTTGCAGGTAAATCGGTAATCCATTTTTTCCATCCGAGTGGCATTCCAAAATCATTTTGAGCACGTACGGATGAACAGTGAAACGCCGTAATGATCATGTCATACGAAAGCAATTGATCCTTTAGTCGCAATTGAGCCTCTTCTACCGTGTAAAAATGAAAGTGGTCCACAGGCGCAACCAAGTCCATCCCCTCGTTCAATGTGCGCGTGTCTGTACCAATGCTCACATGCGCAATGCGTTGATCAAACCGTTTGATCGGGAGCGTTTGATTCTCATTTTTCACAACGGTGATTGCTTTTTCGTAGACTTGTTTTTTTGCAAGCTCGATCTCAAATTTTGAGTAGGTATGTACCGTTTTCGGAGCAATAATTGCCTTGTATTTAGCCGCCAACACCTTTTTACATCGGGTATCAATTTCGCTCATGGAAATTTCGCCTTTTTCAACCTTCTGCTTGATGGCCTGGATAGCATCCTCAACACTTTCTGGAAATAACAAAATATCACAACCTGCTTGAAATGCTTTGACTACAACATCTGTTTTTCCATATCGATCTGCAACGGCTTTCATGTTGAGTGCATCACTGATTACCAAGCCTTTAAACCCTAGTTGACCTTGTAGAAAATCTCGAATAATAATTGGACTAAGACTACTTGGCGTCCCCGTTGCATCGAGCGAAGGCACATTTAAGTGACCAATCATTACACTGGAGGTACCTGCACTAATTCCAGCGCGAAACGGAGGGAAATCAATCGCGTCAATTTGCTTGAATGAATTTTCAACAGTCGGTAAATCGTAGTGTGAATCGGCATCTGTGTCGCCATGACCAGGGAAATGCTTTATGCTCGTGAGAACCCCTTGCCCTTCCATTCCCTCAACTGTCGCTTTGACATGCGCAGCAACATCGATTGGATTCTCACCAAACGATCGAAAGCCAATGACAGGATTATTCGGATTGCTATTGACATCTGCCACGGGTGCGAAATTGATATGGATACCCAATTCACGACATTCTTGAGCAATCATCTCAGCAATTTTCTTTGTTAAAATGGGATCATCAGCTGCGCCTAATGTGTAATTATATGGAAACCGATTTTCGTTAAATAAGCGCATGTCTACGCCCCACTCAGCATCCATTCCAATTAATAGCGGAACGTTTGCTTTTGCTTGAAAGCGATTGATGGACGATTTAAGATTGGTGCGATCACCTTGAAAGAAAATCAATCCTCCGATATGTTGTTGGCTAACCAACGAATCTAGGTGCTGCAAATGTTCTTCGCCCCGATTGGAATACGCCGCCACCATGAAAAATTGACCAATCTTTTTTTCTAAACTCATTTTCTTGAGCTC
This sequence comes from Crocinitomicaceae bacterium, assembly GCA_041303175.1. Taxonomy (GTDB): domain Bacteria; phylum Bacteroidota; class Bacteroidia; order Flavobacteriales_D; family Crocinitomicaceae; genus UBA4466. The sequence goes on from JBFYPU010000282.1 coordinate 21,023, forward strand.
CGCATCGATCCATTCAGAGTCAGCAGAAACCTGTTTTTCCCCTGGATTGGAACCGCCAAGCACGAGCGAAAGCGAACTGATCCCACCAATGATGAGTCCCAAAACCAAGCAAACACGAAAGAAAGAATTAAATTTCATACCTTCAAAAATACATTATGACAATCGCTTAACCATCGGAATCCATATAACTTATCCACAACGGTTCTGCAAAAACTTATCCAAACTAATACTGCCGCATTGTCAGATCGTGCATTAAGGTATGTTTTTTGATGTATTTTAACACTTCCAACGCTGGAATAATTGTTAATTTTGATGTACAGATATGAAATTCCGCTTCTTAAATAACACGCTTTCAAATAAGCGATTTGGTTATAATCCGAGATATTATGATGAGCGCAAAGAAGAGCTTGAGCGCAAGCGTGCTTATTACGAAAAAATGAGCAATGGTGAGGTGAATGACCAAGAACGGCGTGATATGTTTCGTGAGAATCTAAAAAGTGGTCTTTCTCGTGGCGATTATCGGCAAACGCAAAACCGTTCTTCCAATTTGCGCGTTGTGTTATTGATCGTGGTCCTTATTGCGCTGGGCTACTTCGTTTTTAATGGCATCGATCGAGTTGATACGGTTGTAAAAAAGGTGTTTTAGGCAAATGAGTGTAATCCGACTATTGCCCGATCATATTGCGAATCAAATTGCGGCTGGTGAAGTAATTCAACGTCCTGCTTCGGTTGTCAAAGAATTGATGGAAAATGCCATTGATGCGGGCGCAACGAAAATTGACGTGAACATCAAAGAAGCTGGTAAAGCGTTGATTCAAGTTGTCGATAACGGATGCGGAATGAACAAAGAGGATGCTTTACTTTGTTTTGCGCGTCACGCCACGAGCAAGGTTCGAAAAGCCGATGATTTATTTGCGCTTACGACTAAAGGTTTTCGAGGTGAGGCGTTGGCGTCCATTGCGGCAATTGCACACATAGAGATGAAAACGCGACTAGAGGCATCGGAAACGGGTGTTTTGATTCAAATTGAGGGCAGCAAAGTCAAAGAGAACTCAGAAGTTGTTTGCCCAGTTGGAACATCTTTCGAAATAAAGAATTTGTTCTACAATGTACCGGCAAGAAGGAATTTTTTAAAATCCAACCAAGTTGAATTTGGGCATATTCAAGATGAATTTGAACGCGTTGCATTGGCGCATCCTGAGGTTCACTTTACGCTGCATCACAACGATGGCGAGATCTTTAACTTAACACCGGGTGTTTCGCGAAAACGTGTTGTAGATGTTTTGGGAAGGAATACGAACGATCGACTTGTGCCCATCGAAGAATTTACGGACATTGTTGAGCTGAAAGGTTTTGTGCTTAAACCTGAATTTTCCCGTAAAACGCGTGGCGAGCAATTTTTATTCGTGAATGATCGCTTTTTCAAAAGTCAGTATTTCAATCATGCGATTAATAAAGCATTTGAGGGTTTACTCAAGGAGAAGACGTATGCGAGTTATTTTCTCTACTTGACAGTCGATCCTCAAAAAATTGACGTCAACGTGCATCCCACAAAAACGGAAATAAAATTTGAAGAGGAGAAGTTCATCTATTCTATCCTATTGAGCAGTATACGGCAGGCTCTTGGTAAATACAACATAGCACCAACCTTGGATTTTGATCGTGAAACGAGTTTTGACATTCCATCGCACGTGCGAACACAGCCTGTAAATGAACCAGTTATTCGCGTAAATCGAGATTACAATCCGTTTGCAACAGAAGCAACACGTTCGTCGAGTGGCAATTCCTCCTTTAGTGGCTCGAAGTCAGAGAATTTCTCCAAAGCAATTGTAAGCCATGGATTTGGTGCACAGGAAGCCAAAACAGCGGATTGGGAAAACTTTTATTCGGTGACTGAATCGGCGAAGCAAGAAGAAGTTGCTCCATTAATCGAAGAAGAAACAACACAAGGAATCTCGCAATATTTAATCAAAGGCAATTACATTTTTACACCAAGTAAGTCTGGATTGATGGTGATCCATGCTAGACGAGCACTTGAACAGATACTTTACACTGAACTCATTAATTCTTTCATAACAAAACCAATAGAATCACAAACAATGCTGTTTCCTTTAGAGAAAGAACTGTCCAAAAATGAAATCACCGCATGGAAAGACAACGCGATGATGTTGAAACAGCTAGGCTTTGTGGGAGAAATTATTGATTCGGAACTACATCTTTCGGCTGTGCCCAGTGTCTTGCAGGACGAAACCTTACAGAAAGCTTTGGATCGAATCGTTGAGACGATTGCACACCGCGAAATAGACAAAGGAGATATTGCCCACGAATTGGTTCATTCAATTGCGAAATCCGCGTCGATGCGCAAGATGAATTTGAATTCCATGGAAGCGGTGAACGATATCATTGAGCGACTGTTTCAATGTGAAAATCCCACCTTTACGCCAGGAAACAAACAAATTATTGACACGCTTTCATTGGAAAGCATTGATGAAAAATTTAGATAAACTATGTTTAACAATATTCCACCTGTAACGAAGAATATTTTACTGATCAATGTGACGCTTTATGTTGTCTCATTGGTACTTGTTGGTCAAGGAATCGATCTGTTTGGGTTATTGAGTGCAAAATACTTTAACTCTCTATTCTTTGAGCCCTACCAGATTGTCACGCACATGTTCATGCACAGTCAAGAGGATTTCTTCCACTTGTTTTTCAATATGTTTGCATTGTTCATGTTTGGTTCGCACTTGGAGCGAATTTGGGGCGGAAAGCGTTTTTTCATTTTTTACATGGCAAGCGGATTAGGGGCTGTGGTTTTGTACAATTCCATTGGCGTTTGGCAAATTATGGAATTGAAGCAGCAATTAATCGGTATGGGATACGATATTAATTTCGTTAATGTACGGTTGTTAGAAGGAGAACCTGAAAAAATACTCGTTATAGATGGGACATTCGCCACGCTTCAGTCATACGCCAATTACAACTGGAGCACAATGGTAGGAGCCTCTGGTGCAATTTTCGGCCTTCTAGCTGGATTCGCGATTTTGTTTCCAAATACAGAATTAATGCTTCTTTTCCCTCCCATCCCCGTCAAAGCGAAATACCTGATCGGCGCATACATGGCCTTCGAGGTGTACAGTAGCATTTACAAGTCAAATGACAGTGTTGCGCATCTCGCGCACGTAGGGGGCGCTATTGTCGGTGCAGCTTTCGTGTTATATTGGCGAAAGAAAGGAAAAAACTTTTATTAAAAATAGATTGAATGCAACAACAACGATCGATTCCAGAGGAGATTAAATACCAATACAAAACTGGCGGTGCACTGATACAATTGATTTTCATCAATATTATCGTGTTTCTAGCGATAAATGTTTTGGGTGTTGTCGGACGACTTTCTGGCGGCGATACGGAATTTTTCCTAGTCAAACTTGTAGCGGATATCTTCGCACTTCAGACCGACTTAGGAACATTCGCAACGCACACATGGGGAATCTTTACCCATATTTTTTCGCACCAAAGTTTCCTTCATCTTTTGTTCAATATGCTGATTTTGTATCAGTCTGGGCGGATCTTTTTACAGTTTTTCTCCCAAAAGCGATTGGTGTACACCTACATTTTGGGAGGATTGGTTGGCGGATTGTTTGAGATGGCATCGCAAATTTTCCCCAAAATTGACCCGACCATTTCCATCGGAGCTTCTGGCGCGGTGATGGCGGTGTTGATTGCCGCTGCAGCACACAAACCCCGATTGAATTTGTCCCTTTTTGGTGCAATCAACATTCCATTGTATGTATTTGCCGGAATTATTTTTATCTTGGATTTTATCAGCCTTGGAAAGAACGATGGTACGGCACATTTCTCACACATTGGAGGCGCAGCACTTGGATTCATTTCTGTACAACAATTAAGAAGTTCAAACAACATTATCAACATGGCACAACGATTTGGCGATTGGTTCGGCCGCCTATTCCGCAAAAAACCGAAACTTTCGGTGGAAAAAGGTGACGCT
>JBFYPU010000283.1:0-4642 GCA_041303175.1 Crocinitomicaceae bacterium
ATCCAAACGCAACAGGACCACTCATTATTCACCGCTTGGACATGGCGACTTCTGGTATTCTCTTGATCGCGAAGACAAAAAAAGCGCACAAATACCTTCAATATCAATTCATTCATCGAACGATTGAAAAAACCTACATCGCCCTATTGGATGGAATTGTGGAAGAAGAATTTGGTTTGGTTGATTTACCATTGCGTATTGATGTAGACGATCGACCTCGTCAATTGGTGTGTTTTGAACACGGAAAAGCAGCGCAAACCGAATGGAAAGTATTGGATCGAAAAAATGGGAAAACGCGGGTTGAATTTCACCCGATCACAGGTCGCACGCATCAATTACGCATGCACGCTGCTCACCATTTAGGACTGAACATTCCCATTGTTGGCGACGATCTTTATGGAACCAAAGCAGATCGTTTACACCTGCATGCTGCATCACTTACCTTTCGGCATCCAGAATCAAAAGAATTGATGACAATCCAGATAGACCCAGAATTCTAGGCAAAAAAAAACGTCCACCGAGGCAGACGTTTCCTTATAATTCGTTGTGTCTACTTCAAAGACTCCATCATTTTTTCAATTTCTTTGGGATCAATATCTTTGATCTTCTCCATTTCACGGATCATTTCCTCGCTAAATCCTTCTTGCTCCATTTCACTGAATCCTTCCATCATCTCACCTATTGCGGAATCTCCCATCATTTCAGACATAAATGCCGACTGGTCCATTTTTTTCATTTTGGAAATGTCCAAATCTCCCAAAGCCGTTTTTCCTTCTGTAATCTTTGTCACTGCAAAACTTCCAGTTTGTCCTTCAACTGTAAACGTTGCTTTCATTGGAAATCCAATCATCATTTCCTCCATTCCAAGCGCTTTAAAATCAGCCATCAACGGCATCGTGCCTGTCATACGGTCCAACATTGTTTTGCTCACCCAGATTGATGCTTTATCAATTCCTTCCGTGTTTGCTTTGACGGTATATTCATCACACGTCAACCCATTGATTACTTCAGTTTTACCCGTTTTTGTCAACTTCGAGAAGAACTCTTTCTTCATCTCCGCGACCTCTTCCTTACTTGGTAATTCACCTTTCATTTCGTCCTTCGACATAGGCATTTCCATGTAAATTCCCTTACTCGGACAAATGGTAAATGTCTTGTTGTTTTTCATGTCAACCATTACTGCCATATCCATGCCCATCAACTCTTCAATCTTATCAAGTCGATAGGTCATTTGCTGTGCTTCCATATCCATAGTCATCGAGCCATTCATATCCATGCCCATTGCTTTGATTTTGAAGTCGATTTTCCCAACAAAGGGTGAAGTGTCGGAATCCGCTCCGCCACAACTCGTAAGAATTACCGTCGATACCAACGCGACGATTCCTGCAATTTTTTTCATGTAATTTCGTTTAGATTAGTTAATTAATGATCAGCACTGACCAGTTTCGTGTGTGAATATACTATAAATTCATTTATTGAAAACAAGAATGGTATGAACGTCTTTTTCATTGGATAAAAGGTCAGAACTGATGCGCACACGAAATAAAACGGTGCAGATGTAGCGCATAAAGCCCTGCAGGATTTCTGTTTTTCGCCATGATTCTTTCAATTTTCCCTATTTTTGAAATTCATCAATGCGAGAAATTATGTTAGTAGGTGCAGCCATCGGTTTAGTGATAGGTTTGATTATGGTGGTCATTCAAAATCAAAGAAAAAAAAAGGCTGATAAAGATTCGGAACTTCTAGATAATGACTGAAACGCCTAGTCAAACCCCATACGCTCCAATATCGCTTGTCACTGGCGGTGCTGGTTTTATTGGCTCTCACGTTGTAGATGAATTGATACTGATGGGACATTCCGTGGTGGTTCTCGATGATCTTTCCGGTGGTTCGAGGGCTAACGTTCATACGAAAGCCATTTTCATTTTAGGCTCAATTACCGATGTGAATTTGATCAACAATCTTTTCGAAACCTACCAATTTACGTACGTCTACCATTTGGCGGCATATGCTGCGGAGGGATTGAGTCATTTTATTCGATCCTTCAATTACCAAAACAACCTCATTGGGAGCATACATCTGATCAACGCATCTGTAAATCATGGCATTTCCTGCTTCATTTTCACCTCTTCGATCGCGGTTTATGGTGATCTTACTCCCCCATTGAGAGAAGATATGACCCCCATTCCAATGGATCCTTACGGAATTGCGAAATATGCTGTTGAACTCGATTTGAAAAATGCACACGCACTCTTTGGCTTGAATTCTATCGTGTTTCGACCACACAACGTCTATGGATCGCGCCAAAATATTGGAGATAGATACCGAAATGTCGCTGGAATTTTCATGAATCAATTGCTGAAAGGCGAAGCGTTGACCGTATTTGGCGATGGAAATCAACGACGCGCATTTACGCATGTTTCTGACGTTGCTCCCTACATTGCGCGCTCAGTAGAACAAAACGGTGCGCTCAATAAACAATTCAACATTGGGAGTGACAGTGTTTGCTCAGTGAATGAATTAGCGGAGGAAATCAGTCATACGATGAAGCTCGATCCACGTATTAAGCACCTCGAAAAGCGCGAAGAAATGACACACGCATACAGCGATCATTCTTTTTTCAATGCTGTTTTCCACCCAAAACCATCCAAAAAATTATCCGCAGGTCTGAGCGAGATGTATGATTGGGTCCGCATCCATGGTGCAAAAGAAAGCGCTACTTTTGAAGGCATCGAAATTGAAAAAAATCTTCCTTCTTCATGGAAAACAACATTGGAATGACAAAGCAGCCCTTGGTTTCCATCATCATGGCGGTGAAAGATACTGCACCCTATTTGCACGAATGCATTGATTCGATTATCGCTCAGACCTATGGAAACTGGGAATTGATTGCGGTCAACGACCATTCAACGGATGAAACTCCAGAAATTTTGAAAAGCTATTCGGAACTGGATCCACGCATCCGCTACTTCGACAGCGACACACCCAAATTGATTCCAACCTTGCAGGTCGCGTATGCTCAAGTTCGCGGAGAATTGATCAACCGAATGGACTCCGATGATCGAATGCCTTTTGATAAAATTGAGGTATTGGTGAACGAGTGGTTGAAACATGGAAAAGGAACCGTGATTGCAGGTGGAACAGAACATTTTGTGGATGAAGGCGAAGTTGGAGATGGATTTTTACGCTATGAACGTTGGCTCAATGAAGTCGCCCGAACTAGCACGCACTACCGTGAAATTTACACAGAATGTGTGATCCCCTCACATTGTTGGATCATACACAAAGAAGATTTCAACCGAGTTGATGCGTTCAACCCGTTGGTGTACCCAGAAGATTATGACCTTTGCTTTCGTTTCTATCGACATGGTTTGAACGTTATTGGCATCGACAAAATCTTGCATTTTTGGCGCGACCGCTCGAATAGAATTTCACGCACGTGGGATGAATACAAGGACAATCGCTACTTCGAATTGAAATTACGCTTCTTTTATGAATTGGACCGAGACAGAACTAGACCGCTTGTCCTGTGGGGAGCTGGCAGAAATGGAAAAGACATGGCTCGGCTGCTTCAAGCAAAGGGCGATCATTTTCATTGGGTCTGCGACAATGATAATAAAATTGGAAAAGACATCTACGGTGTCATCATGCAACACTTTAATGACGTTCCAGCGCTCAATAACCCTCAATTAATGATTGTGGTTTCTTCACCTGACGGAAAAAAGGAGATTTTGGAACAGATCACTCAATGGGGCAAAAAACCGGTCGCAGATTTTTGGTTCTTTGCGTGAAAAATGGGTAACTTTCGCTCAAAATTGACGCGTTTCATTTAATCATTCAATTATATGTTCAAATTCTTGCTTCCCATTTTTGTAGGTACACTCATCGTTAGTTGTGCTGCAGATGAAAAACCGATCGAACCTAAAAAACCTAAGGTTGTTGAAAAGGAACCCAAGAAAGTATATGATCCAAGTTCGGTAGTTTCGCGCACAGAGGAATTCTTTGATTGGTATTTAGAGAATAGCCGAACGCTTTATAAAATGAGGAGTTCTTGCATTGGAGCTGAAAATGGGTACCATGCATTGAGCAAGAAAAAATTGAGCGAATACACGGCTTGGTTGAAGAAGACAAATTTCTTTTCGGACGCGTTCATCGCTTCGGAATACCAACGTTGGACAACAGAGTGTGCAAACATTATGCGCGATCACGCCCGCAGAAAGAAACCAATAGTCGGTGCTCCACCATGCTTGTTTGATGGAGATATTTTCTTCCTAATCCCTGAACGACCGACCGAAGAAATGGTGGAAGCGTTGAACTACAAAGTGAAAGAACAAACGGATAGTACCGCACGTGTTGGATACGATAATCGCAGCGCGTTGACATGGTCAAAATCCGACGGTACGTGGAAAATTGATGTGTGGCCAAATTAAGTAGGTTTTGATGCGCTAAAGGCATTAAAAATACACGAATAGACACTTAATCTACTGAACTGGATTAGATAAACCTCCATTTACAGATGAACGTTCTCTTCCAATCCTGATTCCCAAACAATGATTTTCTTATCATCAGATACAGAAACGAAGCGATTTTGACCGATCACCTCAATCGTGTTGACCGAATGCCGATGCCCTCCTACTTTGAA
>JBFYPU010000284.1:0-3833 GCA_041303175.1 Crocinitomicaceae bacterium
AAATTGGAGCGTTCGATCCGTGCATTGCTGAGGTTTGCATCGGAAAAATCGCAGCGATCAAAATGGTTGTTTTTGAGTTGCAGACCCGATAAGTCTGAGTCTATAAAAAGACAGCGATGCACATTTGAATAATTGAATTTCTCTGTTAGGTTTGTCACACCAGAAAAATCAGCATTCATCCAATTTCCTTCCGAAAAATCCCAATTTGACTCCTTCGTGGCTTGTGTTTGTTGGTGCGTTTTGAGCGTGTCAGTTATTTCATGACTTATGCGCTCGTGCACAGCTGATTGAAATGAGTCCGAAAAATAGTTGAGGTCAACCCCTAGGATTTCGGCAAGTTGATTGAGAACAGAAATGTTGGGCATCGACTCGCCGCGTTCCCATTTTCCCACTGCCTGCGAACTGATGGCAACCTGTTGTGCGAGATCCGATTGAGAAAGGCCTTTTTGCTTTCTTGCTTTGGTAATTTTTTCACCGATGGATTTTGACTGTAACATACGTGTTTGAATTGGTTGGATAGTGCAAAATTATCCCATGAACAGCACAAAGCGCCCAAACGTCTCGCTACTTATAGTTGTAAATGCACTACTTTTCGTTGTACGGTAGCTCCGAATGGTTGCTTACCAGCGATACTAACGTTTTGTAGGATCGCAGAAAGCGTGCAACTTCAGAACCATCGTTCGCGGAAGTTTCCTCCTTTTCATTTTCGGATCAACTGATTCGTCCTGACGGTCTTATTATTTCAATACGGAGCGAATCTTTTCAGAGTTGGCTTCCAATTCTTTAAAGCTCGGACATTTGGTAAACGATTCGCGGTCAACTTTCAGCTCAAACTCGCACCGTTTCATCACCTTCTCGCTTTTCTGCTCAGCTGCTTCGATCACTTTTTTCGATTCAGGATCGGCTAAAAGATCTTTCTCGTTTTCATGTTTTTCTGACTCGACGAGTACGACTTCAGCGATCATGTTCAGGGCGTCCGTGCATCCGCACGCATCTTTGATTTCAGAAATATCTACATCATCAATTGATGGTCCGCTGCAAGAGGCAAAGCCCAATGCGAGGATCGTCGTTATGGGCAAGATTAATTTTTTCATTCTTTTCGGTATACTGAGCGCTAAAGATAATTCCTATTTAATCAACATCGTTATTCCAGAATAGGATTTCCGTTCACATAATACTAAATTCCATAATAGCAGAAAGGGTGCAACTTCACCGAACCAACGTTCGCGGAAGTTACACCCTTTTCATTTTCGGATCAAATGTGTTGAAACGAGCTCAATAATTACATGTTTTCAAACTTCTTCATGTTGGCTTCCAACTCTTTGAAGCTTGGGCATTTTTTCATTGCCTCGTTCTCAATTTTTAGTTCTTCAGTACATTTTTTCATGACCTCCATGATTTTTGCGTCTGCTGCATCCATCACTTTTTTCGATGCTGCATCCGCTTTGATCTTCGCTTCATCGAATCCATGTTTTTCTGCTTCGACGACCATTACATCAGATACCGTTTTTACCGCGTCAGAACATCCACAGGCATCTTTAATGTCAGCAACTTTTACGTCTTCAATTGACGGCCCTCCGCAAGAAGTAATACCCAAAGCTAGTGCAGCAAATACAGGTAGAATTAGTTTTTTCATTTGTTTCTTTTTTTGTACGGTTTAAAAGTAGTCATATCATTTAATAATTGGAGCACCTGATCACGAAACAGGCTTGTCTTTTTCATGCTCGATCGAATAGGTGAATCGAATGAGTTGTTTTTCGCCCGCTTTCAGCTTCAGTTTCCATGTCATTCGTCCATCTGTATCGTTGAGGTATGCGCCGTCTCCATTGACCATTTTTATTTGAATATCTTCATTTGATGTCACCGGAATCAAGTCTTCTAAGGTGAGGTCGATGTTTGCACGGGAATTATTTCTCACTTCAATTTCAAAGGTATATTCTTTGACGATGCGTTTAGTAAGCCCCACTTTTTTCTCTTCCTCGCTGATTTTTTTGCGGGTCGATACAATGGCTTGGTCGCGTCCGAGGGTCAATTCCATGGTGTCCGACATCGCCGCAGGATCAATCATCGTGCTGCCAACAATGGTCTGCTGAAAGTAGATGTTCGCTTTTCCAGGCAGTAAGCTAAGGTTTTCCCAGTCCCCAATTTTTGCTTGCAAAAAGCCGTAATTGTTCATGCGTGGCAACATGTAGTGGAAGAATTTCGCGTCAACCTGTTCGTTCATTACGACCATCAATTTTTGACTACCATCCGCTTTGATTGAATAAGGAAGTTTTACTTGAAATTCAACGTTGGAGAAATTTTGATTGATTTGTGAAAGATCCATTGGTGGAACATACGTTGAAGTGATATTCGTTACTTCAGCGTTTTTTTCAAGTTCGTCGCGTTTGCTTCGAAGTTGCACATCAGATGCCATGTTTTGACTAAAATAGATATCATCAGTGTTGTTGATGGCGCGTGCAATTGGTTTGTTGATGGTGTAATCCAATCGCCAGATTCCAGCTAGGGGTTTTTGGGCAGAAAAGGTCCGATCGTAGGTAGATAATGTGAGTTGCACGTCATCCCAATCTTCACCTGAATTTTGAAACACATGCGCTTTATAGGTCAACGTGATTGGTTCGTTCGTTGCATTTGCACGCAAGTCATACGCAGGAATCCATCCAGCATTGTTGATGAAGTAGTTTACTTCAATTTTTCCGCTGGTTGCCACATCAGAATAAGTGGTTACCACAACATGGTATCGCGTTGTTGCAGCTTGCGTCGGCTGGTTCGTGTTCTGCGTGTAGGCATACAACTCGGCTTGGCGTGCGCGGTGTTTTGCTTCACGTGCTTGTGCATAGTGTTTCTGTTTTTTCCACTTTAAAATCAGTTCGTTGATGTCGTCCAACTTCGTGCGATAAAACGTGACGATCTCTTTAAATTCGGGTAGGGTGTCACTCGTGCCGCCTGATGCAATCAGCTGATTTTGTAAAATCATGGCTTTTTCGCCGTTCAAATTGTCGAGTTTCGAATTGATCCGCTCCATCTCAAAACTGAGAAAAAGCAAACTATCTGAAATACTCGTAATTTCTTTTTGGGTTTTTTCAGGAACAATTGTGGCTTGATAACCACTTGGAGCAACATACTCTGTGCGATATTGCACGTCCAAAATGAGAAAAGTACCGATGGCGGTAGCTTGCAGTTGCTGCGCGGATATATACGGAGACACGTCTTTGATAATCATCTCGTTTACTCCTTTTTTGATGGGAACGGAGGTTGTTTGACGAAAAACTTGCGCACCGCTGAGAAATACAGTGGCTTTGGAAATGTTGCTGCTCAAGGTGTCACCACAAAATGCAGTGGTCGAAAAGAGTAGTAGACTAGCGAGGATCAATATTGCTTTCATACGGGTTATTTTGGGAACTAGTACAGCCTTTGATAGATCGCGTTCAATCAAACGAATAAAATTGTTGGCAGATGAGACATTTTATGGCCATTGACGTAGCGTTCAAACCCTGTTCGTTCTAGGTGGAATGCAGATCTGTGCGCGACGAACCATCGAAGAAAAAAAGATCAAATATCACGCGTTTACCACCTTCGCATACAGCAATTTTGCCGCACACTAGGAACAGAAAACTCGGAGCAGGTCACTTCATGCGCGTGCGCAGGTAGATCGAATACTTCAATCCATTTGAACTCGTTTTGGCCTGATAGAAGATATAAGACATTGAATCGGTTTCGACCCGCTCAAAATTTCCACCCATGTGTTCATTTTCGAAAGGATCAGCGAAATTGTTGACGAAAATTGGGTTATTCGCATGTGGCCAGAATGTTTTTCCTCCATCAGTTGAGAG
>JBFYPU010000285.1:0-10057 GCA_041303175.1 Crocinitomicaceae bacterium
GCGCCAATCGTTTCATGAAATGCTTTGTCGTTGCGCAAAGCGTATTCCTCCCGAGAAATGAACACGAGTTCCATTCCCAATTCGGCACATCGGGCAAGTGTGGCATTGCTTAGCGGAGTCAATTCTTCTCCACGCACCAAGCCAATGGCTTTCAAATTCGCCGATTTACACGCCGCAGCGGTTGCCGCAAGATGATTGGAATAAGCGCCACCAAAGGTGAGAATCCCCTCTTTCTTCTTCGAAATACAGAGTTCGATGTTGTATTTCAGTTTGCGCCATTTGTTGCCTGAAATTTCAGGATCGATCAGATCGTCTCGTTTGATGAAAAGTGAGATTCCACGATTCTTGAAAGATTCTACTGTGATTTCCTGAAGAATTGACCGTTTTACGTCCATGCGTTTCAAATTCGCGACAAATATCCATTAAATTTGTGGCATGTCAGATGATATGTCCGGATTTTCGAAGCGCGCTGCTCTCTTGCCAGAGGATTTTTACACGACCCCTGAAGGTTTTATCGTATTCACAGAAGTCTATCTTTTGAAACGCGGATATTGCTGCAAAAGTGGTTGCAAACATTGTCCGTACGGCTATGATCCGAAGACGGGGAAGGTTGAGGGAATCAAAAAAAACTAACGTATCCCATTTTCCGGGAATCTTCCTTTATATTGACTCAACTCCTTCTTGATGAATGCAATGTCCTTTTGGATGTCGCCAGTTGGGGTGAAGAGGCCGTGGAACCCACCGGTTTTTTTCTCGTAGTCCATGTAGGCGATGTAGATGGGAACCTTTGCTTTTAGGGCGATGTAGTAGAATCCTTTTTTCCAGTTTGGGTTGTACTTTCGGGTGCCTTCTGGGGTGAAAAGCATGTACATCGACTCGTTTTTCTCGAAGATGTCGACGGCGAGTTCGGTGATGTTGTTGTTCTTTTTTCGGTCGACAGGAATGCCGCCCAAGCCTTTCAAAATCCAGCCGAGTGGTGGGAAAAACAAGTCCTTTTTGATGAGGATTTTCACCTTCATACCGAAGGAAACAAAGGCCAATCGACCAATGATGAAATCCCAATTGGAGGTGTGCGGGCCGACAACAATCACGGCTTTTTGCACTCCGTCTGGCGTGTGTTCATCAATCTTCCAACCAAATAATTTCAACAGGAATCGTGCGAATTTTCTCATGGGTTAAAGTTAGTGATTAAACAATATCCTGTACTTTTGAAGGGATGTTAAAACTAGAAAAAACCCATCGGATTATTGGCGCATCTGTGCTTTTAATCCTCTTATTCTTGGTATTCGCGCTGTCGCGGGGGCTATTTTCTCGACACGATGCCCAGCACCAAGCCTATATTCCGCTGCAAGCCAAGAGCGTAATGAAGATCAACAGCGAATCATTCATTCGAACGTTTTTCTCCGAAATTGTGCTGAACCCTGAAGGCAACGTCAATTTTGATGAGCTACTCGATAACCCTCAACAACAACGCGATTATGGCATCGAATTCCGTTCCGATTTCTACCTGTTCACGCTCGATCATGAGGGAAAAACTGTGATGGGGATGTTGTGCCACGTGCTGGATGAGAAGCAGTTTACACAATCCTTGAAGACATCGGCGAGTAAGTCAACCGGTTTTTTGGTGAAAAATGAGGTGGGTTTGATCGTGTTTTATCCAGAAGAAACAGGCGGCACGCGATCAGATTTGAACCAATTGGCAAAAAAAATACTTGAAAAACCCTCTGGCTTTGATCTGAAAAAATTGGGTGACCCGACATCCACTGACGACGCGAAAATTTCGTTTTGGTCGAAGGGCGTTGAATCGTCAGATGGATCCATTTCGTTGAAGGATTTAAACATGACGCTGACCATTGCATCAAATGTATTCGAACTAAAAGGGAACGCGAAGTACCAATCGACACTGCCACTTCAGTATCGGACGCTCAAAAAGAACGATTTGAGTATCCAAACGGGAATTGTTCCAGACGCCTTGAACGCACTTTGGGTCAAACAAACGGCTGCAATGGGTTTACAACTGCCCAAGATTACTTCGGTGAGTGGAAATTACCATTATGCCGAGCCATCAGGCGTGCCGCAACCCCAAATTTTACCCCATTTTGACGGCATTTATTCCTTCGAAGATACCGTGAATGTCTACTTGCCTTTGCTCGCACTTTCGTTCAATGAGACGATCAGCAATTTGACCACAACGTCCTTTCAATTGGGTGAAAAGACACTCTATTTTACGCAAATCGATCCTAAAACAATCTATCTCGGTCAAACTGAGTATGGAGGTTCCACGATTGATAAAACTACCATTTTTGAAGTCAGCGGATCACTCAAACACTTACTTGAAATTCGAAACGGTGGAATGATGACGCGTATTCTTGCCATGTCCGATCAATACAGCGCGTTGGAGGAATTCGTAGATGGAATTCAAGATTCTCAGTTCAGCATTCGGAAAAAAGGGGGGGATGAAGTCGAGATTTCGGGCAAAATTGAATTTAAGAATGGGAAGAGCGCGATGAGTGAGTTGATTGGATTCTTGATTCGATTGTAGAATACTAATAATTGGAACGCACTCCAACGACGATTTTTTTCCACTTTTACCGCCAAAAGTGGAGCAAAACCGCGGGCTTGCTCGAACGTTTAGCGCGGAGTATTTGGTCCTTTACATACTACAATTGGTGCTTAAGCCGCGCTATTTCGCATACTTCTGAATGCTGAATTTGTCACTGATCACTGCGTGCTAGCTCCAAATTTAGCAGCATTCAGCGCGTACACGAAACCTCGTCGAGCGAGGCCCGGATTATTTCATCCGTAACGCTTTTGTAAATCTCTTGGTGCTGCATCGAACTTGCCGAAAAACAGAAAAGTCATTTTACACTGTGAGAAGATGCCCAGCGTCGCAATTTACTCAACTTATAGACTTGGCAGCGCTACTATCAATTGCTCGGAAGTATGGTCAGTTTTCGATTCACAAAACATCTTACCTAGAAAAGTTAAATCCATTAATCTGACAGAACTAGTCATCAAGCAAGGATTTGAGTAAAGCTTGAAAATAATTCGGAGCTTCCATCAACTTTGATCCGTACCACGAAAACATTTCTCCGTCCACCAATACAATTTTTGACAGCGGATACTGGTCTTGAAACCTCTCAATGTGTTTTTCTTCGAAGGGAAAAGGTTCGGAACTTAAGAAAATAAAATCAGGTTGAATGCTTGGATTTGCTTCGGGGTAGCGATCTTCATTGCACGCATTCACTAATCCACAAGCGGTCAGCAGTGCATCAATAAACGTACTTTTTCCGGCTACAAAATCGGGATCGTTCCAAATGAAATAGAGGACAGACTTACCTAGTGTTGGATGTGATCGCGCAAAATCGTGCAAGCCTTCAAATGCTGTTCTGATTTGGTTCTGAATGAACGCGGCTTCATTTACCTTTCCGACTAGATGTCCGAGCGAACCGATCATGTTCAGCGCATCCTCCAAGTTATAAATGTCGCTCATCCAAACAGGCGCGATCGTGCGCAACGCTTCGATGTCTTCCTTGGTGTTCTCTTCTTTGTTGCCAATGATCAAATCGGGTTTCAATGCGCGCACTTTGGCTAAATGAACGGATTTCGTCCCTCCTACCCGCGTTTTTGTTTGGAACCACTCATCGGGTGAAATGCAAAATTTCGTGATGCCAACAACCTCATTTTCCAGTCCAAACGCATGGAGCAATTGTGATTGTGACGGCACTAACGAAACAATCCGACGTGGCGTAGATACCAGTCGGATTGTCGAATGCAGTTGATCGATGGATTCAATCATTTATCCAATCGCAGCGATTAAATCATGTCGTGTGACAATGTGGAATTTTCCATCCTTCAATTCCACCAACACCGCGTGGGTATCTTTATTGATCAGTCTTGAAATTTGCTCGATTTTCGTATCTTCTTTCACAACGGGAAAAGCTGCATCCATGATTGTGGAAACAGGTGTATCTCGCAATTCTGGTTGATCCACGAGCAATTGATAAACGCGGTTATCGTTTACAGCACCCACAAACATTCCATCGCGCATTACAGGGATTTGAGAAATACCAAATTTTCGCATACGATCAATTGCGTGAGAAACAAGTTCTTCTGCATAGAGTGTTACCAATGGTGTGTCCTTGTGTTTTGCCACTAAATCACCAGCGGTCGTAATTCCTTCGTCCAAAAATCCACGTTCACGCATCCAATCGTCGTTGAACATTTTTCCAACGTAGCGACTTCCATGATCGTGGAACAACACAACAACAACGTCGTCTTCCGTCAATTGATCTTGCATTTGCAGCAAGCCTTTGATGGCAGAACCGGCTGAGTTTCCAACAAAAATTCCTTCTTCACGCGCCAAACGTCGTGTGTAAACTGCGGCATCTTTATCCGTTACTTTCTCAAAGTGGTCAATGATACTGAAATCAACGTTTTTCGGCAAAATATCTTCCCCAATTCCTTCGGTGATGTAGGGATAAATCTCATTTTCGTCAAAAATTCCCGTTTCGTGGTATTTCTTGAACACAGAACCGTAGGTATCGATTCCCCAAATTTTGATGTTCGGATTTTGCTCTTTGAGAAATTGTCCAACGCCAGAAATCGTTCCACCCGTACCAACTCCTACTACAAAATGCGTGATTTTCCCATCCGTTTGATCCCAAATTTCAGGTCCTGTTTGTTCGTAGTGTGCGATTCTATTGGATAAATTATCGTATTGATTTACGTACCATGAATTCGGAGTTTCCTCCGCCAATCGACGCGAAACAGAATAGTATGAACGTGGATCGGTCGGTTCTACCGCTGTTGGACACACAACAACCTCTGCTCCCACGGCACGAAGAATATCCATTTTTTCTTTGGATTGCTTGTCATTCAACACGCAAACCAATTTGTAGCCTTTGATGATACACGCCAACGCCAAGCCCATACCTGTATTTCCAGAAGTACCTTCGATGATCGTTCCACCCGGCTTAATGATTCCTGCTGCCTCGGCATCTTCAATCATTTTGAGCGCCATCCGATCTTTCACCGAATTCCCTGGATTGGTGGTTTCAACCTTTGCTAACACGGTTGCTTTCACATCTTTTGTAAGCACGTTCAATCGCACCAACGGTGTGTTTCCAATGGTTTCAAGTATGTTGTTGTAAATTTTCATTGCTTGTAGAATTTGCACAAAGGTATACCTTCCTGAAAAACAATGGCAATTTGCGAATGAAATAATAAAACGCTTTCACACATTTCAATGTGGAAAAATCGATGATAAACTTCCAGTTCATTTCCCAAGACGAGGAATGATTAACGTAACTTTGAAATCATTAGTACACACATTCAACTAGACAAAAGATGACGGATTTTTTTAACCATTTAATGCACGAATTTCAATTGCCACTCGGAAATCCAGTGCTCATCTTTTCGCTGATCTTGTTTATTATCTTGTTGTCACCGATCTTATTGAAGCGGCTCAACATTCCTGGGATCATTGGTTTGATCATTGCTGGGGTTGTAATTGGCCCTCATGGGTTCAATATTCTGGAAAAAAATTCTGCGATTGAGCTATTTTCAACGATTGGCTTGCTTTATATCATGTTTATTGCGGGGTTAGAATTGGACATGAATGAATTCAAATCGAACAGAAATAAGAGTCTCTTGTTTGGATTTTTCACCTTTATTATTCCCTTGGGTGTTGGTTTTCCCGTCTGTTATTATCTGCTTGGATTCGATTTCAATGCCAGCTTCCTCACGGCGAGTATGTTTGCAACGCACACCTTGGTCGCCTATCCAATTGTCAGTAAACTGGGGGTTTCAAAAAATCAAGCGGTCGCCGTTGCTGTTGGGGGAACGATTTTAACCGATACTGCGGTGTTGATCATTCTCGCTGTTATCATGAGCAACAGCGAAGGCAACTTGAATCAAGCGTTTTGGATTCGATTGGGCGTTTCGCTCGCCATTTTCTCTGCAATAATGTTCTTCGTGATTCCGCGCATTGCCAAGTGGTTTTTTCGTAAACTGGAAAGCGAGAAACACTCACATTACATTTTTGTGTTGGCAGTTGTGTTTTTTGCTGCATTTCTAGCAGAAGTAGCTGGAGTTGAACCAATTATTGGTGCGTTCGTGGCCGGATTGGCCCTCAATAAACTCATTCCTCACTCCTCTGCCCTGATGAATCGAATAGAGTTCATTGGTAATTCATTGTTTATACCGTTTTTCCTCATCAGCGTGGGAATGTTGGTGGACGTGAGCGTCATTTTCAATGGACCAACCGCACTATTTGTGGCAGGAATGCTGACCGCAGTTGCATTAATTGGAAAATGGTTGGCCGCATTGTTCACCCAATTGGTCTTTAAGTATACGAAATCGCAACGTCAACTTATTTTCGGCTTGAGTAGTTCTCATGCCGCCGCGACGCTCGCTATCATCTTAGTAGGTTTCAAAGCAGGAATTATCGATGAAACGGTTTTGAATGGAACCATTATCCTCATTTTGATCACCTGCGTGGTTGCTTCGTTCGTAACGGAAAAGGCAGCGAAAAAGATTGTCATTGAATCTGAAAATGACACGACCGATCTTGTGAAAGCACATGGCGGAATGAGTGAACATATTCTCCTACCGATTGCAAACATTACAAAATTGGAAAAGCTGTTGGAACTTGCCATTTTCATCAAGGATAAAAAATCAGCCAGCCCGATTTCCATACTATCCGTGGTTTCCAATAACAATGAAGCCGAAGTGAATATTCTAAGGACACGGAATAAGTTGGAGGAGTTTGTACGACAGGCATCAGCATCGGAAACAAAGGTGAATGTGATTACAACAATCGACCACAACGCCGCAAGCGGAATCTCTCGCATTTCACGAGAAATTATGGCGGACATCATTGTGCTTGGCTGGCCTCAACGCGCAGGCTTCATCGATAAGCTATTTGGAGAAAAAGTTGACAACATTCTTGGGAACACAGACAAGACGACCTTCATCTGTCACTTGCAAAAACCACTCGTGCTGCACAAAAAAATCGTGATTGCCGCACCCCCACTTACCGAACATGAAAACGGTTTTGGAGTTTGGATCTCAAAAATGGCTAAACTCTCGCAAGAATTAAGCATTCCGCTCGAATTTCATTGCAACGAAGCCACGGAAAAGGCACTTGAAAAATTGTTTAAGGAAACGAAACTAACAGCATTGTTCAAGATAAAACCATTCGACGCTTGGGACGATTTCCTTGTGCTTTCGCGCAATGTAAAAGAAGAAGATTTGGTCGTGCTCGTATCCGCAAGAAAAGGAGCAACATCCTACATGAGCGTGCTCGACAACTTACCAGCAAAAATAGAGAAGCATTTTGAACGTAATAGTCGATTTGTAATTTATCCGCAGCAATATGTCGAAGATGTGAGCAATGAGCAATACAACGATTTTTCTGCTGAACCGTTAAGCAAAGGAATTGAAGCCGTTCAGAAAATTGGTAAAGGGATTGGATCTATCTTCAAGAAGAAGGACGAGGAATAATAGGACCGTTGTAAAGCTTCCGACGTATACATGTTCGATCGATCATGCAACCTTTTTTGAATCAAAAGGGTCATAAGGATAAAAGAACCTGGATTTATGAAGTATT
This sequence comes from Crocinitomicaceae bacterium, assembly GCA_041303175.1. Taxonomy (GTDB): domain Bacteria; phylum Bacteroidota; class Bacteroidia; order Flavobacteriales_D; family Crocinitomicaceae; genus UBA4466. The sequence continues at coordinate 7,613 of JBFYPU010000285.1, forward strand.
TCGTTCTCGCTCTTCTCATCATACAAAGTTTTCAAGGAATTTCCCAATGCTGCCCTTACATCAATGGTATCGAAGTGATTCCTGTCAATCCAACCACAACGGACAATATAAAAATCGTGACAACGGTGACAACGCCCAACCTAGGTCAATTTATTTCTAGCTCGTATTCCATTTCAAATGATACAATTTTCGTGGAGGCTTGCTATTTCAGTGGCTTCCTCACAGCAGTGCAAACGTATACGGATACGCTGACGATTGGCACCTTGCCCGCCGGAAATCATGTCGTACATCTCACCGCATTTCAATCCAATGACACCGTTTGCACCTATTCGGATACAAACATGAGTACGTTGAACTTTTTTGTAAATGGAGGAGGTATTGGTTCTATGCCCGAAAACTTCTCTAAGGTTGGTGTCCTGTACCCCTATCTCTCTGATGGAAATTTCACGATCATGCTGCCTAGCGAGATTAAGGCCACGCACATTCAATTGTTTGATGTTTCAGGTAAACGAGTGATAGTATTACCCTTTTCAAATCAATTTTCGATTGATCTTGCTTCAGGAAGCTATTTTATTCACGTATTTGATGATGGAAACTACTTGGGAATGCATCGTTTGATCATTCAGTAAACAAAATCGATTTCAAACGTACTTAAGTATTGTCTGCTCGATGCCTATAGCACCCCGTTAATCTGCATAATGATCAGCGAAATATAGACGGCATACGTTAAAATAAGCAACGCGCCTTTGAATCGACCAATTTGCTTACCGAACCAAAGAATCCCAAAAAGCAGCACAGCAATACCAAGCATCCACGGCATATCAAATAAGAACGATTGGTCAGACACTTCAATTGGTTTGATAATGGCCGTAAGTCCAATTACTGCGAAAATGTTGAATACATTTGAACCTATGAGATTCCCCAACGCGATGTCGTTTTGTCGACGATACGCGGCCACAGAAGAAGCCACGAGTTCTGGCGTACTTGTTCCTATCGCTACAACGGTTACGCCAATGATGCTGTCCTTGTTCGGATTGCCCTCGAGCAACAAGTCTGCGATGCCAACGGCCCCCTGAACGAACCATTCCGATCCAAAATAAAGAAGCACCAATCCGATAAGCACAAAAACAGTCGATTTCCAAAGTGGAATGTGCTTGGTCTCGGCTTCAGCCTCATTTACTTCATCTTTTTCTTTTATGGTCTTTTTACGAGATCTAATGACCATGTTTGTCACGAATACCACAAGAATTCCGAAAAGAATGATGCCCTCATAGAATTCGATCAGACCATCAAAGGCAAAAACGAAAAAAAATAAGGTTGCCATGAGCATCATTGGGTAGTCGACTCGCTTTGATTGACGGTCCGCAATGATCGGGTAAATCATGACTGTAATTCCTAAAATTAAGGTGATGTTCACAATATTCGACCCAACGACATTTCCAATTGCAATGGCTGGATTTCCACTAAGCGCACTTTGAAGGCTCACGATTAATTCTGGGGCAGATGTTCCGAAGGAAACCACCGTCATGCCAATCACCAGAGGCGATATTTTGAACGCTGTTGAGCAGCCCACGGCACCTCTTACGAGGAATTCACCACCTATAACGAGTATAACAAGTCCAAGCAATAAAAACAAATAGTCCATGTATCAAAATATGAAGGTTCAAATATACCACTTCAAACATGAATGGCTCTATTAATTCGTACTTTTACACCATGGAATTTCAATTGGTTTCGGATTTTGAACCGACGGGCGATCAACCCGAAGCAATCCGTCAATTGGTGGATGGTTTGAAGCACAATGTCGCCCACCAAACCTTGCTCGGAGTTACGGGAAGCGGGAAAACGTTTACTGTTGCCAATGTGATCCAACAAGTGCAACGACCCACCTTGATTCTTGCCCACAACAAAACCTTGGCCGCGCAATTGTATGGTGAATTCAAGCAATTTTTCCCGCACAATGCCGTGGAATACTTCGTTTCGTATTACGATTATTACCAGCCTGAAGCGTATTTGCCCGTTACTGGAACCTTCATTGAGAAGGATTTGCAGGTGAACGACGAAATTGAGAAGTTGCGTCTTTCCACCACCTCTTCGCTGCTCTCGGGCCGTTCCGATGTGATCGTTGTGGCATCCGTTTCGTGTATTTATGGAATTGGAAATCCAGAAGAATTTGCCGAAAGCATCATTCATTTGAAAAAAGGCGAGGTCATTTCAAGAAATAAATTTTTGTTTAAACTGGTGGAGAACTTGTATTCTCGGGCAAATGCGGATTTCCAGCGCGGAATGTTTCGGGTGAAAGGCGACACCGTTGACATCCACTTGGCGTATGCCGACCATGCGATTCGGGTGGAATTTTGGGGAGATGAAATTGATGGCATCTCAACGATTGATCCAGAAACAACCGATTTGATTGAAACATTTGATGCCATTTCTATTTTTCCT
>JBFYPU010000286.1:0-2987 GCA_041303175.1 Crocinitomicaceae bacterium
GACGCGCTTGAAATCTACAATCTAGCAGGCGAATTGATCTTGGCCTCGGAAGCGACAAACGTTTTGAACATCGCTTCCTTTTCACCCGGAAATTACATCATTCTCGGTCGAAAAAACACACGTGTTGTATCGTCCCAATCCTTAATTATCCAGTAATATGCAACGATTTAGCATACTCCTTATTTTGTTTGTTCCATTGAGCGTTTTTGGACAAAACAGTTGGTTTTTAAAAGATACTGTGAACGGTTCACCTAGATCCTCTAGTTCGGCATTCATTCTCAACAATGAAGCGTATATCGTTGCTGGATTGGATGAAGACGGCTTCCGAAGAAGAATGTATTCCTACAGTTTTACACAAGATGACTGGGATCAGGAAGAAGCCATGGGTGGAGAGAATGGTGGCGGCTTGAATCGTGGTTCAGCATGTGCATTTACAATTGGATTTAAATCCTACGTAACTACTGGACAGGGAGAAACAAACGCCTTTTTCAAAGACACGTGGGAATACGATTTGGTCACGCAAACATGGTCGCAAAAAGCAGATTTTTTAGGTGAGGCACGCAGGCAAGCCGTTTCCTTTGTAATAGGAAGCATCGCATACGTGGGTACAGGTTTGAGCGCAAGCGGATTGAAAAAAGACATGTTTAAATACAACGCAACAACCAATACATGGGTTCAACTCAATGACTTTGGTGGTACAGCACGTAAAGAAGCAGCGGCATTCAGCATGGGAGATCAAGCCTACATTGGGACGGGCGATGATGGCGTGAAACTGAATGATTTTTGGGAATACCAAGCCGCCACAGATACGTGGGTGCAAAAAGCGAGCATGCCAGGATTGGCGCGAAAAGGTGCCGTGGGCTGGGGAATATTTCCGAATGCCTATATCTGTTCAGGAGAAGATTCGGATTTCAATTATTCGAATGAACTCTGGGAATACAATTTCTTCCTCAATTCGTGGACGCAGCGCGCAAGTCTTCCCGGACCTGGGAGAAGCAATGCGGTAGCCTTTGTACTAAACGGATTTGGATTTGTAGGAACAGGCTACAACGGCGTCTTTCTGAACGATTTATTTGCGTTCAAACCCACTTTAGGCGTGGAAGATCTGCTCGCGAGTGATGCTGTTTCCACCTACCCAATTCCAGCGCGAGAACATTGCACTATTGAAGTGAATGAACAAGACCTCGAAGTAGTGATGTATGCATCAAACGGCAGTAAATTGAAGAGCGATAACTATGTCGTTTCAACGTCTCAAGGTTTCCAGGTGAACCGCAACAATCTCGAAGCAGGAACCTACTTTTATGAATTGACCAAAAATGGCCAAAAGGTTTATGCTGGTAAACTCATCTTTCTGTAAATGAAACCTGTATTTACTGTTTTTGCTGCGCTGCTCTTGGTAGCATCTTGTTCAGAGAAACCGGATAAAGTGGTCGATCTGCGCGATTCAACACCCACAAAAGAGGTCACAAACGACGACAACGCGAGCAACGCGCCAACATCACAAAAGGAAGACAACTCAGCAGCATCGAAAAAAACCGCGTGGACGTACAAGGTGAATTTGATCTCAGAAGGAAACTGGGGGTATCAATTGTTTGATAACGGAACAATGGTTATCAATCAAACTTCTATTCCAGCAGTACAAGGTACATTAGGCTTTGAAACGCGTGAAAAAGCAGAAAAAGTTGCGAGTTTTGTACTCGATAAAGTCAATCGTGGAGAATTTCCTCCAACGGTAAGCCGCGAAGAATTGGAAAGTTTAAACGTGTTGAGAAACGGAAATTAAGACCCGCAGCCCACGCAATCAAAGTGGCTATCCATTGGTTTCACACCTTTCAACTTCATTTCGAGGTTGTGAATTTGGTCTTTAATGTCCATGTCATTGAACATATCACCTGTTAATTGTGCGTTGAGCGCGTCGATTTCGTGTTGAACGCTGTCTTGTGTAAGTGTCATTTCCATGGAGTCTCAATTTTGATAGTTTCAAAGAAATAAAATTTTTAAACGGCATTCGAAAGAAGATGTGAGATGTTATTCACAAAATGTGGTTGATGAATGCCGTATTGAATCATCTGCTATTCCAATAATCCAACGATCTAAAAATCCAATATTCAAACACCGGCGAAGCCAGCAACGCAGTTAATCCAATAATCCAAAAAAATCGCGGTTTCAAATGGAACTTGATTATCTTAGCTGAAAAGATCACCTATGTCCTTCTCGGAAGAAAAATTCAGAGACCACATCAAGCAAATTGTTAAGGAAACAGCACCGGATAGCGATAGACCCTTAACGCTTCCTGAATTGAAGGAACTCGCTGAATCCATGGGAGTTTCCGAACGGGAATGGAATGAATTGATGATCAAAGCGGAACAATCGTTGAATTTGGCACTCGGACATTTAAAGGTCGAAAACTACACGGATGCCATTCACATGGCGGAAGAAGCAACGTCTATCAATCCATACATCAAAGATGGAAACGCGATTTTGGCGCAGTGCTACTATAAATTGGCACTCGTTGATAAAAACGATGAACTCTTCCTTAAATCGGAGCAGTATGCCCGAATGGAACTGAAAAATGATCCTCTCGATTCGGTGGCACTAAACGTGCTGTCGGCAATTGAAGCTATCCAAAAAGAAGGTAATTTCTCTGGCAAAATGATTCGAACCGTGGCGTATGTTGTGGGTGCGCTCGTTTTGGTGTTTGTGCTGCTGTTTATGTGCACACGTTCTGTTAATGATTCCAACGGTTCTAATGAATCTGGCGTCTCTGAAGGTTTTGAGAACGAGCTGAATGCACTCAAGACAGATGTTAAAACAACCGAATCCGTTTACCTCTCCTCCATTGAACGAAGAAATGACATCGCCTTAGAAATTGTTGCCCAAATTGAGGATCGCTCCATACGAAATGAATTCAAAGAGTCGATCATTGACTACGATTTTGATGCAATCACTTCGTCCGAACAGCGATTTCGCCTTGCGTTGTCAGAAGT
>JBFYPU010000287.1:0-2973 GCA_041303175.1 Crocinitomicaceae bacterium
ACATCCAATATCTGTACAGCACAAGCACTACTAGCCGTAATGGCGAGCATGTATGCGGTGTATCATGGGCCTGATGGAATGAAAGCGATTGCGAACGGTGTTCATTCGCTTGCGTCTAAAGCGGCGACAGGATTGCGCAACCTTGGAGTTGAAATTGGAACAGATAATTTCTTCGATACGATCTGGGTGAAAAACGTTTCTTGTTCTGCCATTCGTTCCGCAGCGGAAGCTCATGAAATGAACTTCAACTACCTCAGCGATTCAGAATTGACGATTAGCTTTGGCGAACCACATACCGATGCTGATGTTCAAACAATCCTGTCAATTTTCGCGAAAGTTCTTGGAAAAGAAGCAGGTACCATTGGATCAGAATCGGCGTTTTCTTTGAACGCTAATCTATTGCGAACGGATGCCGTTTTCACACACAAAACATTCAACAGTCATCATTCTGAATCTCAAATGATGCGCTATTTGAAACGCTTGGAAAACAAAGATATTTCCTTGGTTCACAGCATGATTGCATTGGGTTCTTGTACGATGAAGTTAAATGCTGCCTCGGAATTGATTCCAATCACAAATCCACATTTCTCAAACATGCACCCATTCGCTCCTGTTGAGCAGGCAGCTGGATACCACGAAATGTTCCGCCAATTGGAAAAAGATTTGTGCGAGTCAACTGGATTCTACGCAATGTCGCTTCAGCCAAACTCTGGCGCACAAGGCGAATATGCTGGATTGATGGTGATCAAAGCATACCTTGAATCGCGTGGCGAATTTGCCCGAAAAGTGATCATTATTCCTTCGTCTGCACATGGCACAAATCCTGCTTCGGCGGTTGTTGCTGGCTTCGAGGTTGTCGTGACGGGTTGCGATGAAAATGGAAACATTAACATCGAGGAATTGCGTGAAAAAGCAACGGAATTGAAAGATACCTTGGCTGGATTAATGGTTACCTATCCATCGACGCATGGCGTATACGAAGAAGGTATTCAAGAAATCACTTCGATCATCCACGAAAATGGTGGACAAGTATACATGGATGGAGCAAACATGAATGCTCAAGTTGGGTTGACCAATCCTGGAAATATTGGAGCAGACGTGTGTCACTTGAACTTGCACAAAACATTCGCGATTCCACACGGAGGTGGAGGGCCTGGAATGGGACCAATCGGCGTAGCGGAGCACCTTGCACCGTTTTTGCCAGGATCACCCATCATCAAAGCTGGTGGAGAAAAAGCCATTCATGCAATTTCTTCTGCACCTTATGGCAGTGCATTGATCTTATTGATTTCGTATGCGTACATCAAAATGCTTGGTGCACGTGGTTTGAGAGAATCTACGGAAGTTGCCATCTTGAATGCCAACTACATCGCAGCGCAATTGAAAGGACATTACGACGTGTTGTACACTGGAGTAAATGGAACCGTTGCACACGAAATGATTGTAGATTGTCGAGATTTCAAACGTACAGCTGATGTGGAGGTAGCAGATATCGCAAAACGATTGATCGACTATGGTTTCCACGCACCGACTGTATCTTTTCCTGTAGCAGGAACCTTGATGATTGAACCGACAGAAAGCGAGGACAAAGAAGAATTGGATCGTTTTATTGAAGCAATGATCTCGATTCGCGCTGAAATTCGAGAAATTGAAAACGGTCACGCCGATAAAGAAAATAACTTGTTGAAAAATGCACCGCACACGGCAGACTGCATCATCAATCAAAATTGGAATTATCCGTATTCGCCACAAGAAGCAGCCTTCCCAGTTTCGTATTTGAAAGAGTGGAAATATTGGGTACCTGTTCGTCGAGTAGACAATGCGTATGGCGATCGAAATTTGATTTGTTCATGTCCAAGTGTAGAAAGCTACGTGACACAATAGTTCATTAGGACTTCGTCCATTCATCCCCGATTTCGACGAGAGATCGGGGATTTTTTATGGGCCGTTACACAAAAGTCTGTATCTTAGACGTATGAAGTATCTACTCGCTCTTCTGATCGTTCTGCTCAACTCGCTTAGTTTCGCTCAGGCCTTTCATTTCAATGACGTTCAAACCATTCTTATCAAAACAACGGATGAATCGCCGGCTCATTGGTATTTGGAAATTTTCAGCGACGTTCCTGTCGATACAACACTGCGTTGGAAGGCACACTATGGGCCGACACTTCCTGCAGAATGGGAATTCAATTTTGACGATCAAAATCAATTCCATTTCCCTATTCTCGATGGAGATAGTGCGAATTTCACGTTGTTTGCCAATCCAATTTTGACTCAAAAGCTCATTATTGGTGCCATGTTGAACAACACACCAGGCAATGGTTCCATCTATTTTGACGTGTACGATCCAAGCGATTTAAGTACGCTCGTGACGATTGAATACCGTTTCATCGTTTCCCAAGGGAGCGCAACTATTTCAGAACTAAATTCCGACCAACGTTGGTTTACACATCAAGATCGTACGCTCTATCTTTCCGACGAACTTATTGGCGCACAGCTAGCCGTCGTTGATCTGGGAGGAAAAGAAGTGTTCGCAACAAAACACTGTGATGCCGAGGTGACATTACCCGAATCATGTGCCAGTGGCAGCTACATTGTTCGCCTTGAACACAGCGGTACAGCGTATTGGTCGCGTATTTTTGTGTATTAACACAAGCAAATCCTACATTTTGAACCGATGATTACCACCACAACAGCAACCATTCCGAACAAAGAAATCACAGAAATTCTGGGCATTGCACGCGGGAGTACCGTTCGAGCACGAAACATAGGGCGCGACATTTTCGCTGGATTAAAAAATCTTGTAGGTGGTGAAATCAGCGAATACTCGAAGCTATTGACACAATCGCGCGAGCAGGCTATTGCGCGCATGATCGAAGATGCGGAGCAATTGGGCGCGGATGCGATCGTGAATGTTCGCTTTACCACGAGTATGATCACGCAAGGTGCTTCAGAGATTTTGGCGTATGGAAC
>JBFYPU010000288.1:0-6825 GCA_041303175.1 Crocinitomicaceae bacterium
TTCAAAGGTAGGTGAAAATTTGTGTTTTACCTTGATTTGGGTTCAATTAAACACGAGTACGTCCGCAAACCGTTTAGAAAACACGCAATACTCTTTAGGAAACGAACAAACGAATGAGGCCAATCAAGCCCTAGGGCGGGTTTGCTTTCAGGGGTACCGCATCCTGGTAAAAGAAAAAAGAACATCGATTTTGAAACGTCATTCTGCCTATAAAAGCAGGCTTTTTTATCCGTCGCCAAGATCAATTTCCGCAAAATGTTTCAAAGAACTTTTTCAGGAGAGTATCTTAATCCTGAAACTTTTACTAACTTAACGCTAAATTTAATTTTGTAACATGACTGGACTTTTAATTGGCGGCGGTATTTTATTGATTTTGATCATTTGGTATATCTCCGCAAACAACAAACTTATTCGCTTAAAAAACAAACGTGAGAACGCGTTTGCAGACATTGACGTGCAATTGAAACAACGTCACGACTTGATCCCACAGCTCATTGGAGCGGTGAAAGGATATATGGATCATGACAAAGAAGTGTTGACCCGTGTAACCGAAGCGCGTGCAAAAGCAATGAGCGCGAATAGCATCAACGACAAAATTTCAGCTGAAAACCAATTGGGTGCGGCAATGGGTGCATTTCAAATTCAAACGGAAGCGTATCCAGACTTGAAAGCAAGCTCGAATTTCATGCAACTTCAAACTGAAGTGGCGGATATTGAAAACAAGTTGGCTGCCGTTCGTCGTTTCTTCAATTCCGCTACACGTGAATTGAATGATGCAATCGAATCCATTCCTTCAAACATTGTTGCGGGAATCAAAAAAATGACCATCCAACCGATGTTCGATCTGGGTGAAACGCAACGTGCAACAATGGAGGTCGCTCCTGAGATTAAATTCTAATTCTACCAATGGAATACGTTGGTCTTGATAAACAGATTAGCCGAAATAACCGAAAGTCGTTTCTGCTGCTTTTAGCGTTTCCGCTGCTCGTATTCTTTGGCGTTTACCTGTTTTTCCTTTTCGTTCACCAAGGTGTAATGGAGGACGTGAACTATAACTTTGTGGTGGTTATGCCCTTCATTGCTGGCGCAATTGCCATCTGGTTTTTGATTGCATTTGCAGGACATTCGTCGATGATTTCTCTCGCTACGGGTTCACAAACGCTCGATAGAAAGGAAAACATGCGCGTCTACAACCTCACCGAAAACCTGTGTATGTCGGTGGGAATGACCATGCCCAAATTGCGTGTCATCGATTCTCCCGCGCTCAATGCCTATGCATCCGGAATCAATGAAAAAACCTATACGGTTACGCTCACAACTGGAATCATAGAAACACTGGACGATAAGGAATTGGAAGGCGTGATCGCGCACGAACTCATGCACATTCGCAACAAGGACGTTCGCTTGCTGATTGTATCCATCATTTTCGTAGGTATCTTTAGCTTCGTGGTCAGTATTCTTTTTCGATCACTCATCTATGGCGGAGGAAGAAACCGAAGCAAAGACAGCAAAGTGGACGGACGTGCTATTTTGATCGCCTTGTTAATCGCAGTGGTCGTATATGCACTCTCGATTATGTTCAAACTCGCGCTCTCGCGGAAACGTGAATACCTCGCCGATGCTGGTGCCGCTGATATGACGCGAAATCCAGTAGCCTTGGCCAGCGCACTCCGAAAAATCAGCGGAAATTCTGATCTCGAAACGCGCAGTGACGACGTGAAACAGATGTACATCGAAAATGGCCCCAAAGAAACGGATCAAGGTTTGTTCTCTGGGCTGGGCGGTCTTTTTTCAACACACCCACCAATCCTGAAACGGATTGAGTTTTTGGAAGCGATGTGAGTTCAGCGGAAAGTCATGTTTGATGCAAGATTGAGTTGGGAGTTTAGCTTCGCTGCTGCTTTGGGCGGTTGCAACGGTCTTCGTATATTTACACATAAACGGAATTTTCATCCATGCACAGTTTGATTTGCCTTCTTTCATGCCTTTTTATTGCTGGATTTGCTAACGCACAGCGATACAAAACATTTGAAAGTGATTTCTTTGAAATTGGCGATTCCATCCGTGTGGAAATTGAAGTGGTGGCAGGTCCGTATTACCGTGGTTGGAACATTCAAGGGGCAGACAAAGAGCGCTTTGTTCGGTTTATTGAAAAAAATCCGCGACTCGCCATTGGAATCAATGTTTATTCTGATACACGAGGAACCGAAAAGAAGAACCTCGAAACAACCCAAACTGAGAGTGAAACATACGTTCAATGGCTTACCACCGACGAGGGATTTGATGCCTCACGTTTTAAATCAAAAGGTTGGGGCGAACACAAACCAGTGATTCCTGAATCGACATTCGAAAAGTATCGTGGAACGGAACGTGAAAAATGGGATTCCATTCATGCGCTCAACAAACGCGTGATCTTGGTGATCGAGGACGTGGAACAAAAAATGGATTGTGCGTATCGAACCACAGAGTTGAAGGAATTGGATGTCTATTATGCCATCGAGGAAGAAGGAATGTTGAACCTTGGCGATCGTTTCCGCTTAGATTTTATTCAATTTGAACCCAATACGGCGAACTTAATGAACGTCGAACAAGAACGCGAAAAATATGCTTCTTTAGCTGCGTTTATTTTGTGTCACCCTGGGGTTAAATTTCAACTTGGAGCACACACGCAATTCAAGTCAACTCCTGCGAACGTGAAATTAACCCAAGATCGGGCAAATGAAGTGATCAAACTTCTCAATTCAACCTTCAGCGTTCCCAGCAATCGTATTGTGGGCACGGGATTCGATAATGTCCAACCGATTATTCCCAAAATGATCCTCGACGAACTCGAAGATGAACCGCAAAAACAAGCTGCGTTGCGTCAGCTCAATGAACGAATTGAGCTCGACATTATTGGAATTGGCGCATTCAACGATGCTGTTTCGAGCAACCAATTGCGCATTCAAGATTTTTCGACAACGCGTGAAATGTTGTACCGAGGAAATACACATGAACTCTCGATCCAATCCTATTTTGATTTTGATTCCCTTCAGCCAATTGCCAGCAACAATGAGCTTTCATGGCGTTGCACCAAGATTGCTAGCAAGCAATGGGAACTTAAATTGACGGTCACTCAATCGGCCGCAGATATTGTTCACCTCGGCTTTTTGGGTTGGTCGAAGGGAAAAAGTAAATTCATCTATACGCACGCCTATCCAGTGAGCGATTTGGGTGATCCTTCCGTATATATTGGTGATTTAAAAATTTCCAATTCAGACTTGAGTACCCTTAAAGACCTTGATTTGTTTACCAATCCAGTTTTCACTTTAAAATACGATACAGCCGTCTATTACCTAAAAAAAGGGTTCACGGTTGAAAAAATCCTGATTCAAATTGGTCAACGAAAGTATATCGTGGATGGTGAACAGCTATCTAAAAAAGTGATGAAAGCGATTAAATCTGAAAAAATGGAGGCCAATATTTGGTTTGCAGGTATCGTGTATGATGGTAGAGAACTTGTAATCGGTAATGGATATGATAAAAAAAGTCGTCCGCGCCGTTCCGATTTTTATCCCGATTACATAGGGCGAAATCGTAAAATATAGCTGATATCTATCACATTTAAACATGACAATAGATAGTATTTAATAAGTCGTTTATGGGTAAATTTAATATATAACGAACAGGCTATGGAAAAATTAACCCTTGCAGTACAAAACATGAAATGCGGCGGCTGTGCAAACACAATAACCAATACATTATTAAAAATCGATGGGGTACGGGGCGTACATGTTGATGAAACCACGGGTTCCGTTTCAATCGATGAATGGACGGAGGCTTCTCTAACAGAAATTCACGATGAACTGCATCGATTAGGATACCCTTTGGTAGACGAAGAAAATTCGGTTTTTTCGAAAGTAAAATCCTACGCTAGCTGCGTAGTCGGTAGAATGTCAAACCCAGTTGAACAGCAAAATTAAACGTATGAAGAACATCCTGATCCCAACGGATTTTTCGGAAAATGCAGACCTCGCATTGGCTTATGCCATTCAGACATTTCCAGATCCTGAAACGTGTTTTTGGCTCATTCATGTTTACCGTATGCCTTATTCCGGTGCGGTAATTTCAATAGACTTAGACGATCTTCTCATGAAGGAACGAGAAGAAGAACTTGAGAAGCAGCTTGACGCAGCCGAAGCGAAACACCCACACATTCAAATCAAGGCTCTAGCGCTTCAAGGTGTCTTTTTAGATGTGATTACTCGAATCATTAAAGACGATGCAATTGACTTTGTGGTGATGGGAACAACGGGTGCAACAGGCGCGAAAGGCGTTCTTCTAGGAAGCAATGCTGCAAACATGATCAAACATTCGAGTGTGCCTGTACTCCTGATTCCTAACATATCTGCGCTTAGACCATTCAAAACAATCGTGCTCGCAACGGATTTGATGCACATCCATGGTTACGAAACCATTCATCCGATTCATAAAATTGCAAAGCAATCTGGAGCTGTTTTGGAAATTCTGCACCTTGAGGATCTGGATGATGTGCCAGTAGACGTTGAACGAGAGACCCTGTTATTGGATACTGTGTTTAGTAATTTGCCTCATAATTTTAGTGTTCGGGTATTGTTGCAACCTGAAGACGACATTATGGATTTTGCGGATGAAATCAATGCGGATCTTGTCGCTGTGGTCGCAAGACACTATGGCTTTTTTGAACGCTTGATCCATCGAAGTACCACGCGAAAATTAAGCATGATAACGGATCGACCTTTGTTGGTGTTGATGGAACACGCTTAAGTTCAAAGGGCAGGTGTTGGATGATTTAACTCACACGTATAACAACTGAGCATTTTTTTTCATTTCCGAAATCGTCATCGCTGGCGTATAGCACGTCAATTAGTTGGATTGTATGTCCGTTAAATGTTGCTGTTGTAGTCATTTCTTCTCCTGTACCGAGTTCAATATACGTGTTGTCGTTGAGTTTTAATTTCACTTCAACTTGTCCCGCCCAAACGCAAACCGCACCGGGAGGACATCGCGAATCTTCAAGCAATTCCGTGAATTCAATTTCAAGGACTTCATCTGCCGTTTGAACCAAAATGGAAGATTTGAAGCCAATTGAAACTTCGTCATCTAGTGCAAAAACTTCTTTTTCGCACGAAGTGAACAGAAGAACAGGTGCTATAAGAACAAGAAAGAGTAGACTGCGCATGGCTCAATAAGATTTAAAAAAAAGAGTTAATGTACGCAATACTTTAATTCAATGATTCAATTGTGTGAAAATGGGCAATGATGTGTTAAGAACTTGCGATTTACATCTACCAAATCCAGGGAATTACCGCTTTGCGTTTTTGAGGGTAATCGGGAAATTCTTCCCGGTACCACGCATGGTGATTGAGCGCACGAGGGACTAAATTACTGAAGGTCCAAATGGCGAAGGTGAGAGCGGGTAGACTAAACGCAATCAGCGCGAAGCCACCCCATTCGACAATTTCACCGAAATGATTGGGACACGAAATCCGCTCGAATAACCACTTTCTAGGAATTTGATACCCCACTTTTTCCTTTCTCAACGCGATCAATTTGGCATCCGTGATTTGATTGATCGCCATCCCTCCAACGAAGAGAACAAGCCCGATGATGACATTGAGTGAAAGGAGTTCGCCACCATGAAAATCCATAAAACCGATAAAGTAGCCATTCAGAAAGCCATTCATTCCATTGAAAAAGATTGCGCTAAACACGATCACAAGAGGCATTTTTTTACCTGTGGTTTTCAATCGAAGTGGGAAAATAATGGTGCGGTTGAAATAGTGAAACGACCACAATCCAATCAGAAGCCACTCAACAGAATCTTTCTCACTGGGACCAAAAATTGCCAGCAGCGGACAAATCAACAACGCGGGAAGTTCCATGAAAAACCAACCCCAGCGGTTGTCAATCATCTTCCCCCATTTTTCATTGGCATGACGCCCGTAAGGGGCACGAATGTTTGTGGTCACAAGCACAATCAAGGTGATCAACGCGATGGCAATCCAAGAATAATTGAGCAGTTCAAAGTAGAAAGGTGTCATGTTAATTCAGTGTTTTGGTTCCGAAAAAGCGCAACATGTGAGCTTCGTCCTTTGTTTGATACGCTTTTAAGGGCTCAGAAAGTCGGCTCAAATACCATTTTACGAATCCCGCGAACGGTCGCGTTAACAGGCGTTGCCATGTAGGAACGGTTTTGGCAAATTCCTTGAAATAACTGTCCAAGGTATCGGATCGAAAGTGCAAAATTTCTTCCAAATCGTCACCATCGATGTAATCTCCACAGTGAAAATTGCAGGTCGCAAAACAGTGTTCCGGGAAGTTCAATTTCCCCAAACCAAAGAGTTCAAATGCTCGTCCGACAAATTCGCCGTAGGTTGGACGAAAGTGCTCGCCACCGCCCAAATTGAAAATGCGATTGTGCAAGGCATCTAAATGGTCGAGAGAATGCACAAGTGCTCGAGCCGTGTCGCGAAGCGAGCAACATTCCATGCGCGTTGCAAGTGGAACGTGAAAAATAATTCCAGAAACTTTGTGGTTTCCCATGCCCATGATCGCGCTCAAACGCAAAATACACCAGTTTAATGCGCTTTTTTGAATCAATTCCTCGGCTTGAATTTTCGCGACTCCATATTGGTCGTACTGATCTGGATCGAGTGGGTCACCAACGCGAATTTCTGGATTGGACAATCGATCGCCATACACCACAACGGATGAACTGAAGATGAGAAAAGCACTCGGATTGTGTTTTTCCAAGCCGTCAATCACGTTTTTGGTTCCTTGCACGTTGATGTGCAGTGAACGGGC
>JBFYPU010000289.1:0-6202 GCA_041303175.1 Crocinitomicaceae bacterium
GTGGAGATGAAACAAAATTTGCTTTCGTTGCTTTCAAGGTAATGTTGTCGTCGGGCATTAGTGTAAGTGCAATCAGCTCGTCTGAATTTTCACCCAAGCGGAGCTGATAAATACCCAATCCTGGTATATTTCCAACCATTTTGAATTTTCCGGCAACGTCCAATTGTGTGGTAGCAACGCTTACAACACCACTTTGGGTCATCGCTTCGAGGTACAACACCTGATCTCCTGCGTTTTCGATCACGCCAGAAATGGTAAAATTGTCTGGTAAATTGACTGCTTCCTCTGTATCGTCTTTTTCTGGATCGGTTGGTTCACCTTGTCCACATGCACTCAACACTAGCACTAGGAATCCGAATATATAATGTTTCATAATTGATCTAATGTTTTACGCATCAACTCGTTGGCCGCTTTAGGATCTGCTTTTCCTTTTGAAATCCGCATAAGTTGTCCCATCAAAAATCCCACAAGTTGCTTTTCGCCGTTTCTATAACGTTCAATTTCTGCCGGGTGTTGCTCCATGATCGTGTGAATAAATCCTAAAATTGAATCTTCATTGGAATCTTGAATCAAATTCAACTCCTCCGCAAGCTGCGCTGGTGACTTTGATTGATCACTGAGCATCGCTGGAAATAATTTCTGAGAGGCACTCGTAGAAGAGATTTTTCCGTCATCAATTAGTTGGATCAAATGAGCCAGATTTTCCGTAGAGATAGGCAGCGCCGAAATTTCTACACCGTTTGCATTCAAATAAGATTTTACATCACCCATAATCCAGTTGGCGGCCGCTTTATAGTTGCTTGTTTTCGTGATCAACTCTTCATAAAATAGCGCGATGTCCTTTGAATCTGTGAGGTTGTATGCGTCGTAATCCGTCAATTTCAGCTCTTGGGTGTACTTGATGAAAAGATCACGTGGGAGTGCAGGCATTTTTGAGCGGACTTCAGAAATGGTTTCTTCCACCACGGAAATTGGCTGTAAATCGGGCTCTGGAAAGTACCGGTAATCGTTTGCGGCCTCCTTGGAACGCATGGAAATGGTTCTGTTTTTAAGGGCATCAAACGCTCGTGTATCTTGGGCGATGGTTTCCCCGTTTTCAATCATTTCAATTTGTCGGTCAATTTCGAATTCGATCGCTCGTTGCACATTGCGCATGGAGTTCATGTTTTTCACTTCGACTTTAGTTCCAAAAACGGTCGAACCTTTCAACATCACCGAGACGTTTGCATCGCAACGCAAGGATCCTTCTTCCATGTTTCCATCACAAATTTCGAGGTAGCGCACCAATTTTCGTACTTCGGTTACATAGTTATACGCTTCTGTGGAAGAACGCAAATCAGGTTCGGTAACTATCTCAAGTAATGGCACGCCAGCGCGGTTCAAATCGACCAAGGTGTCGTATACATCCATGTCGTGCATACTTTTTCCGGCATCTTCCTCCATGTGAATGCGCGTGAGATGAATCGCTTTTTCATTTCCGTTATCGTCTTTGATAAAAATGCGCCCTCCTGTGCAAATGGGTGTTGTGTCTTGTGTAATTTGATAGCCTTTCGGAAGATCGGGATAGAAGTAATTTTTGCGTGCAAAATGCTGATAAGGTGCAATGTGTGCGTCGCAAGCTACTCCAAGACGAATGGCGTACTCAATCGTTTTTTTGTTCATCATCGGCAAGGTACCAGGATGTCCAAGCGTGATCGCGCTCACATTCGTGTTTGGTATAGCTCCGTATTCGTTGATATCATTGGAATACGCTTTTGTCTGTGTCAACATTTGCGCATGGATTTCCAATCCAATCACCACTTCATATTTTTCTCTCACCTCAGGCGTCATAACTTATACTCTTGAAATCAATTCTTTCATAATCAACGTCATCTTGGGCTCCGTTTTGTTGGCTACCGCGATCACATCTTCTACACTCACTTCTTTAATTTTGCCCGGTACTCCTAAGTCAGTAATGATCGAAATTGCGAAACAAGGAATATCCATATGACGGGCAACGATCACTTCCGGAACGGTAGACATTCCAACGGTATCTGCACCAATTGCGCGTACATAGCTGTATTCTGCTGGCGTCTCCAAGGTTGGTCCCGTCAATCCAGCATAGGTTCCCGTGGACACAAAAATGTTGTTTTCTGCCGCGATTTCCTTTGCCAACGCGATCATTTTATGGCAATACGGCTCGCTCATATCTGGGAAACGTGGACCAAGCTCATCGATGTTTTTCCCGATTAGCGGATGCGCTGGAAATAGGTTGATGTGGTCATCTTGAATCATGATCTCACCGATTTCCATCGCTGGATTCACACCGCCTGATGCATTGCTCACAAAAAGACGTTCAATTCCCAGAAATTTCATTACGCGGACAGGGAAGGTTACCTCTTGCATGGTGTAGCCTTCATAAAAATGGAAACGACCTTGCATGGCCACTACGTGTTTACCACCCAATTCACCGAAAATCAGTTTACCTGAATGACTTTGAACAGTGGACACAGGAAAGTGAGGAATCTCACCGTAGGCAATTTCGTCAATAATATTGATTTCGTTCACCAATCCCCCCAAGCCCGTACCAAGGATAATACCAATGGTCGGTTCAACGTTCGTTCGGGTTTTAATGTAGTCGTGTGATTCTTTAAACTTATCTAATATATTCATCTATAATTGAGTTAAATGTCTGGTGATTTTCTATGGTCACACTTATTGGTTGATAGTGCCATCTATATTTCCGATCGAAAACCTCATCAAATTGTTGTAATCTCATGTAGTCTTTTTCAGTCGTAATGATGACTTTATTTTCAGTAGCAAAAGTACCAAATTTTTCATGAATTGCCGTAATATCGGCTAGAGTAAAATTGTGGTGATCTGGGAATGCCATGTGCTCAACGCTGCATTTCGATTTCCAAAATTCCGAGAGCGGTGTGGGATTTCCAATTCCTGTTACGAGCAATACATTTTCGATTGGGCTACTTTCTTTTACGGGCGTGAATGTCACTAAATCGGTGTATCCCACGGAGGAGAAGAAAATGGGATTAAAAGGAAATTGAAGTTCACGGATAATGCGAGCTTTGGTTTCAGAAGAGATGTTCGGTGGACATTTGCTCACCACGATTAGATCGGCTCTGTTTTTTCCGGATTTCCATTCGCGTAAATTTCCTGTAGGCAACATGAAATCGTTCGTAAAAAGATCATCAAAAGGCGTGATTAAGATGGAAATTCCTGCTTGAACCGCTCGGTGTTGGAAAGCATCATCGAGAATGACTACTTCTATTTTTGGTAGTTTTTGTTGAATTGCTTGAATGCCAAGCACGCGTTTTTCGGCAACCACCACTTCGATTTGATCGCCATAGCGTTGTTTGTACTGGCGCGGCTCATCGCCGATTTCATCGCTTGTAGATGCGTTCGTTGAAATGATAACTCCAGACGATTTTCGACCGTAACCCCTACTTAAGACGGCCAAACGGGTACTTGATTTAAGAAAATGCTGAATGAGGTAATCCACATGTGGCGTCTTACCGGTTCCACCCACGGATAAGTTCCCCACACAAATTGATTTTATTGGAATCTCAAGTGATTTGAATATCCCCCAATCGTAGCATTTATTGCGCAAAAAAACGATGAATCCGTAGATCAAACTGAATGGAACGAGCAGCCAACGGATTGCTTTCATGGACTATTTACTTTCTATGAAATCCGTAGAGTTTTGATCATCAGAATAATAGAAAATGCGGACTTGTGCTGTATCGTCCAAAAAGTTGATTTTCCCAACCTCGAAACGATTGATTTTTAAGCCTGTGCGTTCTTCTAGATCAGCCAACATTTCAGATTCTTTATTGGGAATGATCAGGTCAATTTTTTCGTAGATAATTGTTTTGCGCGTTTCGTGTTTTACCAACCACACATATTCAAGTCCATAGGTGATTCCGACCACCGAGAAGTTGATTAATGCCATTTCGGCAACACTGATTTGATTTGATGCGAGCGAGTTGATGACGCTAACCCCAATAATCAAGAAGAGATAGGTCATTTCCTTGATTTCGATGGCATCCGTTCGGTAGCGGATGATTCCAAAAATGGCAAACAATCCAAGCCCCATTCCGGTATCAATATTCAGTTTTTTCAATCCAAAACAAATGAAAAAAGTGATGATTCCAATGAGGTAGTATGTGAACAGGTAATCTTTCCGCTTTGCGATCGGATAGTACAAGTAGCGAATTAAAATTGTGAGGAAAAAGAGATTGACCACCAACCGAAACAAAAGGGTGTAAAAGTCATCATCGAAAATGGTAAGGTTGAATAGTTGTTCGAACGAATTAGGATCAGAAGCTTTAAGTAGCATTTGGTTTTAATTTATCAATTTGTAATATTTTCTTTTTAAATCTATTGGTTTTCAGATCTGCTTTGTCGCTAAGTTGAATGATTCCCATGCAATATTTGCTCAATCTGAACGGCCGAATTTGGCGTTGTTTCATGATCGAAAAAAACGGTGATTTTCGAGAAACTTTGTTTTGCTTTAATTCGGCGATGACAAGGTAATTTAAATCTGCAAATTGTGTGTCTTTCGAGAAACTTAAATCAATATCCAAGGTCAATCTTTCTGGAAATTCCTTCCCAACGAAGGTGATTCGCTTGTAGTTGTTTACTAATGTGGGTATCAACTTTTCAACAAATGAAAGATCCACAGAATCATCAATAAATTCTTGATGTTCAAGTGGAAGTTCCATGTGGAGGTCCTCAGACTGAATGCGCATTTTATTGGTTCGGCCTTTGAATTTATGTTTAATTTCTAAAAAGGAGAGATCAGAATCTAGGTATTTACGATAGCGAATTTTCACGCGATTGAGACGCTTTTTATGGTGGTCGTGGTAAAAATCCAATTCATCATTGTCGTAGTAGAGGCTTTCGTATGAGCAAATACACTTGTCATTTATTTCGACAACGTGATAGTGTTCATTCAAAAGTGGAAGGATGGATTCGAGTTCCGTTGTTGTAAAAACAAATTTTGTATCTACACGATCCATGAGTCGCACATTGCCCATATCACCTAATCCAATCTTGGAAAAAGGGAGCAATAGTTCTTCGATGTACTGAGTAGACATTAATTCAAAGTTAAGTGATTGTTCGAGACACGCAACCATTCTATTAAAAATCGATTGGAATCGGACGAAGAATCACACCGTTAATTCAGTTGCCAAGAAAGGTCAAATCTTGCGCGCGTTGCTCATTTTATTGAATTTGATTGGAGCAATAGCGATCTAATTAATTCTAAATCATGCCCAAGCAGATCTTCATTCGAATGATCCGTTTTGCAGAAGCGTCCACGTTTCCTTTGAATTCAGTATCAGCTATGTATTTTTTTAAAATTGCTTGGTGCGCTTTTTCGGCATCTTTTGGCATCAGAATAATATCGCAACCCGCAGCAACAGCTTTTACTTCGGCGTCTACCACATTTACAACACCACCCATTCCCATCGCATCGGTTACTACTAATCCTTTGAAGCCAAGGCTGTCTCTCAATAATCCCTGAATAATGACCTTTGAAGTTGTTGCAGGCTCGCCGAATGTATTGTAGTTCTCGTTGTTTTTTACCGCGAGGTGACCAACCATAATCGACAAAACGCCATTCTTAATCAATTCTGGATAGTAGCCAATTTCTTTCAATTCGCCGTCAATCACCTGAAGTGCTTTGTGCGTGTCACCTGTCACCAATCCATGTCCAGGAAAGTGCTTTGCTGTCGCAATGATGTTTTGGCTTTGTGATTGTTGAATGAAGGCATCCGAAAATGGAATAATGTTTTCAGGATTCGTTCCAAATCCTCTGTAGCCGACCGTTTTATTGGGCGAGAGATCCACAACTGGCGAGAAATTGTAATTGATCCCAATCGCATTTAAATCATCGGAAATGATTTTGGCTACTTCTGTCGCTTCTTCGACCGTCATCACCTCGTTCGCTTTCTTTACCACTGTTGAACCAATAATTTTTCGGTTCACCAATGATGGCTCGGCATCAGCAGAAAATAAAAAAGGGAGTTGACCCAATTTCGTGGCTTTCGTGTTGTATTCACTTACCCAACCAGTAAATTGTTCCTTCGTGCCATTCAATAACAGGATTCCGCCAATATAATTATGGTCGATATAGTAATTGATTCGCTCCTCCGTTTGCCCAAGTCTACCCGCAGCAGGCATGATTAATTGTGCCACCCGTGAT
>JBFYPU010000290.1:0-9271 GCA_041303175.1 Crocinitomicaceae bacterium
CCATTCACTTTGATTCCGTAATCCGCAGCATGCGTTAAATATTCGAACACATTTGCACTTTTCAACAGCGCTTTTGTTGGGATACAACCCCAGTTCAAACAAATACCACCAAGCTCTGAACGCTCAACAATGGCTGTTTTCAATCCCAATTGAGATGCGCGAATTGCCGCAACATATCCTCCAGGTCCACTGCCAACTACTATAATATCGTAACTCATAATTTCCAAAAATTGATAGCGCGAAGTTAATGATTTATTCGAAAATGACGAGGGATGAAATTAGAATGCAATGATCGCAAGAGAGGAATCAAATTCAAAGTGATCCGTAATATCGATGTTTTGACTTTAGGCTTTATTGAAGTTTGATAATGAACTCTTGCAAATTTTCCTTATTTTGGTGTGATTCAGATGAAAAACAAAAAAATATGAATAAAATTTTGCTGGTACTGAGTACCGTCATAGGTTTGATGCCAGGTGTGACTGCTCAAACAGCGGGCAATTCTCTAAATTTCGATGGTGTTGATGATCATGTTGTTGCTAACTTACCAAATGTGTTCAATGATATCGCAACCAATGATTTTACCATTGAAATGTGGGTAAATCCAGAAAATTTGCAATTCTGTCGTCTCCTATTTGCTCAATTTGATGTGGATAATTTTGCTTCTTTGAGCTTAACTGATTCGAATGAAATCATTTTTTATGTGAATAAAAATTCAATAAATCTAAGCAAACAATCTACGGAGGTAATCACAAATGGAGAATGGACTCATGTCGCGGCTACATGGAATTCGGGTACTTCTGAAGCTAAAATTTACAAGGATGGCGTGGAAGTGAATTATGCAATCGGATCATTTTTGTCTTCAACTGCTAACAATAATGTATTGTCGATCGGGAGTAAAACCGATGGTGCTCAGGTTTTTTCTGGCGAAATTGATGAAGTATCAATTTACGGATTGGCACGAGAAGAGTGCGATATCAAGCTAGAGCGTTTTTACAAACGAACGGGAACTGAATCTGATTTATTGACGCAATACAGTTTTGATGATGGAATTGGTGGTGGTAGTAATCCCGGAGTTGATTTTTTGCAAGATGTGACAGGAAACTTGAGTGATGGAACCTTAAATAATTTTGATCTCATTGGGCAAACTTCTAACTGGGTGAATTCGGCAGTGCAGATTTTTTTCTGGCTTTCTGCACCACGAGTTATGCAGTTAGGAATGATATTGGAATCAAATGCGATCAATGCGACCTATCAATGGATTAATTGTAACACAAATACTCCAATACCTGGCGCAACCAATATCAACATTAATCCTCCTCTGGAAGATCCAAATTATGCAGGAGCACCGGGTGGTTTTTATAGCGTAATTGTTACGCGTGGAAGTTGCGCTGATACTTCTGAATGCATCGTGTACGATCTGAATTCTTTGGATGATTTATCCACTTCAAATAAACTTTCAATGTATCCAAATCCATCAAATGGAACTTTTTATGTAGATCTACCCAATGATGCCGAAGAAGTGCAAATTTTATCATTAAACGGTCAGCTGATCGAACGTTTTGCCACAAATGGGGTGACTCAACTTCAAATTATCGTTCCTAATTTAAACGGTATGTATTTGGTTCGCATTAAAACACAATCGGCGATCATATCTTCAAAAATATCTATCGTAAATAGCTAAATTTCCTCTTGTTAAAAACTGTTGCATAAAGTGACTTTGAAAGAACTTCATCCATGTTTTTTATGCTTAAATTTGCACCACATAAACGAACTATGGAAAGTACAATCACGCAAGCAGCGACGTTAGAGCAAGCCATCGAATTGGGTTTGCGAGCAGATGAGTTTGAAATGATCAAAGGGATTTTGGGGAGAACGCCAAATTTCACAGAAACAGCGGTTTACTCCGTGATGTGGTCGGAACACTGTTCGTATAAAAATTCAATCTTTTGGTTGAAACAATTGCCAAAAGATGGTCCTCACATGTTGGTCAAAGCGGGTGAAGAAAACGCTGGTTTGGTAGACATCGGGGAAGGTTTGGGCTGCGTGTTCAAAATTGAATCGCACAACCACCCAAGTGCATTGGAGCCGTATCAAGGTGCTGCAACAGGTGTTGGAGGAATCAACCGCGATATTTTCACCATGGGTGCGAGACCGATTGCTCAATTGAATTCATTGCGGTTTGGCAACATCGAACGTGATCGCACAAAATGGTTGGTGAAAGGCGTTGTGAAAGGCATTGGTGATTATGGAAATTCATTCGGGATTCCAATCGTTGGGGGTGAGGTGTTTTTCGACGATTCGTACAATACAAATCCACTCGTAAATGCATTCTCCGCTGGCATCATGGATCCGAAAAAAGTGATCTCTGCTACGTCTGCAGGTCCGGGAAATCCGGTATTTATCGTTGGTTCTTCCACGGGGAAAGATGGAATCGCAGGAGCAGCATTTGCTTCAAAAGATATTACAGAAGATTCGGCAAATGATCTTCCTTCCGTTCAGGTGGGCGATCCGTTCATGGAAAAATTATTGCTCGAAGCTACGATGGAATTGGCAGAAACAGACGCGATCGTTGGAATGCAAGACATGGGCGCAGCTGGAATCACATGTTCTACGTGCGAAATGAGTGCCGCTGGAAAAAATGTCGGAATGGACATTCACTTGGACAAAGTGCCAACCCGTCAAGAGAATATGCAGCCTTATGAAATTTTACTTTCGGAATCGCAAGAACGGATGTTAATTGTCGTGCAAAAAGGAAAAGAAGCTGTCGTAAAACAGATTTTTGATAAATGGGATTTACACGCTGAGGAAATTGGAGTCGTGACAGAGGGTGGACAAGTGCGCTACTTCATGAACGGTGAATTGGTGGGTGACGTGCCTGCGGAATCATTGGTTCTCGGCGGTGGTGCGCCCGTTTATCAGAGAGAATATTCTGAACCAGCTTATTACCAAGAATACAAGAAATTTTCAATCGACTCGATTCAACAACCCGATAATTTGAAAGAAGTGGCATTCAAAATGCTACAGTATCCAAATATCGCGTCGAAACGTTGGGTGTATGAACAATACGATTCAATGGTTGGAACGAAAAATATGGTCACAAACGCACCTGCAGATGCGGCTTTGGTGAACATCAAAGGCACGAATCGCGCACTTGCAATGACCGTGGATTGTAATTCACGCTTCGTAAATGCTGATCCAGAGGTGGGAACGATGATTGCCGTGTCTGAAGCAGCGCGAAACATTACCTGTGCTGGAGGTGTTCCAAGCGCAATCACCAACTGTTTGAATTTCGGAAATCCGTACAATCCAGAATCGTATTGGCAATTTGTAGGTGCGATCAAAGGAATGTCCGCAGCGTGTTTGAAATTTGAAACGCCTGTCACAGGTGGAAACGTTTCATTCTACAATCAAACGGTAAAAGATGGAGTAGAAATCCCTGTTTTCCCAACACCAACGATTGGTATGATTGGTTTGGTAGACGATAAAAGCAAAGTGATGAGCTTGGATTTCAAGCAAAAAGGAGATTTAATTTTCATCATTGGGAGTTCTTATAACGACATTAACTCATCGGAATACTTGGCGACGTATCACGGTGTGAAGGCATCACCTGCACCTTATTTCAATTTGGAGGAAGAGTTTGAAATGCAACAATTGGTTCGCAGCTTGATCGAAGATCAACTCATCAACGCAGCACACGATATCTCTGACGGTGGAATGTTTATAACCCTTACAGAAATGGCTATGCCACGCGAATTGGGCTTCGATATCGTAAC
Source organism: Crocinitomicaceae bacterium (assembly GCA_041303175.1). Classification (GTDB taxonomy): domain Bacteria; phylum Bacteroidota; class Bacteroidia; order Flavobacteriales_D; family Crocinitomicaceae; genus UBA4466. The sequence continues at coordinate 3,774 of JBFYPU010000290.1, forward strand.
AGATTCTGAAATTCGCGAGGACGCATTCCTTTTTGGTGAAGGTCAAGGAAGAGTGATTGTTACCGTTGACGAAAACAGCGAAGATGAGTTCATTGAGCGCATGGCAGAATCGAATGTGAGCTTCACACTGCTAGGTCACGTGACAAAAGGAAAATTAATGATTGATGACGAACACTACGGCTTTATTCAAGAAGCGAAAGGGTTGTACGATAATGCGCTTGCGAAACACCTTGAAAATTAGTAGTTTCGGCAGCATAAATAAGAAGTGAATGGAATATAACACAGCGAGGGGGAAAATGTTGCTTCCGGAATACGGAAGAAATGTTCAGAACATGATTCAGCATGCGATGGAAATCGAAAAACGCGACGAGCGTAATAGAGCCGCTCAGGCAATCATCGAAGTGATGGGGCAACTCAATCCGCATTTGCGAGATGTGGACGATTACCGACATAAATTGTGGACGCATCTCTTTGTCATGTCTGACTTCAAATTGGACGTGGATTCGCCCTTCGAAATTCCTGAAAAAGAATCGCTGAAAGAACCGCCGAAAGTGGTACCGTACCCAAAGAGCAAAATCCGTTTTGGACATTTTGGTCAGTACAGTCAAAAAATTCTCGAACTCTCCAAAGGATTGACCGATGAAGGTGAACGTGTGTACATGACCAATGCTATGGGGAATTTCATGAAGAAACAATACCTTCTTCACAACAATAATGCGGTAGAAAATAATGTGATCGCCGAACAATTGAACGAGCTTTCAAAAGGTGAATTGACGATCGAAAAACCCGATGAATTGGTGAGCACAAACGTCTTGCTGCGCACACTTGGGTTGACACAAAACAACAATACGAATCACAACAATGTCAACAATAAAGACAATGTGATTTCAAGCCCTGCAAATCGTCGCCAAGGTCCGCCACGCAAAAAGAAAATCAAACGAACAAAATAAACGAGTAAATGGCTTCATTTGAAATCCATGGCGGAAAGCCACTGAAAGGTGAACTCGTTCCTCAAGGAGCGAAAAATGAGGCGCTACAAGTTTTGTGCGCGCCACTTCTAACCCCAGAAAAAGTTACAATCTCCAATATTCCGGATATTGTTGATGTGAACAAATTGATCAGCCTCTTGCAGGCAATGGGTGTCAAAATTGAAAAAGTGGAAAAAGGAACCTACATTTTTCAAGCGAAAGACATTGACTTAGAATACCTTCAATCCGAAGATTTTAAGAAACGAGCAGGATCACTTCGTGGTTCTGTGATGATCGTTGGGCCTTTGTTGGCGCGCTTTGGAGTGGGCTATTTGCCAAAACCAGGAGGAGATAAAATTGGTCGAAGAAGGCTCGATACTCACTTTGTGGGAATGGAAATGCTCGGCGCGAAATTCAATTATGACGCAGGCGAACATTTTTATACCGTTGAAGGAAAAGAACTGAAAGGGGCATATATCCACATGGATGAGGCATCGGTGACAGGTACAGCGAACATTCTCATGGCAGCCGTATGCGCAGAAGGGGAAACCACGATCTACAATGCAGCGTGTGAGCCTTACCTTCAACAACTTTGTAAAATGCTCAATTCAATGGGCGCAAAAATCGAAGGGATCAGTTCCAATATGCTCAAAATCACAGGGGTGAAAGAGTTGGGTGGATGCTACCATCGAATCCTGCCCGATATGATTGAAATTGGATCTTTCATCGGTCTCGCAGCCATGACCCAATCTGAAATCACCATAAAAGATGTGAGCTGGGAAAATTTGGGGATCATTCCAACGATTTTCCGACGAATGGGAATCAAATTGGAGCGTCGCGGTGACGATATTTATGTTCCAGCTCAGGAATCGTATGAAATCGAGACCTTCATCGACGGTTCCATCATGACCATTGCGGATGCGCCGTGGCCAGGATTTACACCGGATTTATTATCGATCATTCTCGTTGTCGCAACTCAGGCCAAAGGAAGCGTCCTCATTCACCAAAAAATGTTCGAATCGCGCTTGTTCTTTGTGGATAAGCTTATCGATATGGGTGCGCAAATCATTTTATGTGACCCACACCGTGCAACTGTGATTGGCCTGGATAGAAAATACGATCTCCGTGGCATTCAGATGACTTCTCCTGACATCCGGGCTGGGGTTTCTCTATTGATCGCTGCGCTTTCTGCCAAAGGAAAAAGTGTGATTCACAACATCGAACAAATTGATCGTGGGTACCAAGACATCGATATTCGATTGAACAATTTGGGTGCCGACATAAGAAGAATTGGCTAATGAAAATAGTACTGGTAGTTCTCGCTTTGGGATTGTTGAGCTTGGTTCAGCCAACGGCTCAACCTGTTAAAGGTGCTGAAGCACCAGATATCGAGTTGATTTCGCCATCGGGAAAAAAAGTAAAACTTTCCAAACTGCGCGGCAAAATCGTTTTGATTGATTTTTGGGCATCTTGGTGTGGCCCATGCCGAAAAGAAAACCCAAATGTGGTAGAAGCATATAAGAAATACGCGAAAATGAAATTCAAAAATGCTAAGGGATTTGAAGTGTTTAGCGTATCTCTCGACCGCGATGAAGCCCGCTGGAAAGAAGCCATTAAAGCCGATTTGTTGACGTGGAAATATCACGGTTGGGATAAAGATGGTGCTGTTTCCAAGGAGTATAGTGTGTCCTCTATTCCAACGGCATTTTTAATTGATGGAGAAGGAAAAATTGTTGCTTCAGGCACGGAACTGCGCGGCTTGAAATTGCACATTCAGCTCGATAATTTATTGAACTAAACGCCTACGCGTTTATAGAACAACCGAAGCTACCATGATATTTAATTCCATAGAGTTTGCTCTTTTCTTACCAATCGTTTTCATTCTCTACTGGTGGGCGTTCGGAAAAAGCATGAAATGGCAGAATATTTTACTGCTCGTTTCGTCTTATGTATTCTATGCATGGTGGGATCCACGCTTTCTTTTACTTTTGATGTTTTCTACCTTGCTCGACTATTATTCGGGTATCAAGCTCGAACAAACGCTCGACAGGCGAATTAAAAAAGTTTGGCTGTGGATTAGCATCGGAATCAACCTCGGATTTCTCGGGGTGTTCAAGTATTACAATTTCTTCGCAGAATCCTTTCAAAGTGCAGCCGCTGAACTTGGGTGGGAAGTTGACATTTTTACACTCAATATTATCTTACCCGTTGGGATTTCGTTCTATACCTTCCATGGACTTTCGTATGTGATCGATTGCTACTATGGACGCATCAAGGCAGAACGGAATTTTGTGAACTATTCAGTTTTCGTGAGCTTTTTCCCCTTACTTGTGGCTGGACCTATTGAGCGAGCTACCCATTTGTTACCGCAAATTAAGCGCGTGCGCACCTTTGATTATACGCGTGCTGTGGATGGAATGCGTCAAATCTTGTGGGGGTTGTTCAAAAAAGTGGTCATAGCAGATGGCTGCGCCGAATACGCGAACATGATTTTTAACGATTCAGGAGATTATTCGGGAAGCACACTTTTTGCAGGAGCACTCTTTTTCACCTTCCAAATATATGGCGATTTCTCAGGGTATTCTGACATCGCGCTCGGTACTGCCCGTTTATTCGGAATGGAGTTGCTCAAAAATTTCTCCTTCCCTTATTTTTCGCGTGACATTGCTGAATTCTGGAGGCGCTGGCACATTTCACTTTCGTCGTGGTTCAGAGACTACCTGTATATTCCGTTGGGCGGCAGCCAGGGTGGATTGGGTAAGAAAATAAGGAACACCTTCATCATCTTTCTCGTCAGCGGCTTTTGGCACGGCGCCAATTGGACTTTCATCATTTGGGGAGGATTGAACGCGCTGTATTTTATGCCATTGCTGATTTCAAAATCGAACCGTAAAAATTTGGAGACAGTAGCCCAAGGAAAGTGGTTTCCCACCATTCGCGAGTTGATTGGGATGATTACCACCTTTATTTTGGTCGTTTTTGGTTGGATTTTCTTCCGTGCAAATGATGTCACCCACGCGTGGAATTACATCAAGGGAATCTTTTCATCCGATTTATTCAAAGCACCCAAATTGCCAGAGGAGGCTGATGTTGTTATTTTCTTTGTACTTTTCTTGTTGTTCATTGAGTGGATTGGACGCGAAAGTAACTTCGCACTTGAAAAGTTTGGCTTACGCTGGTACCGCCCATTTCGTTGGCTTTTCTACTCTTTTCTACTGCTTTGCGTGATCGTGTTGTCTGGAAAAGAACAGGCGTTTATTTATTTTCAATTTTAGGAAATGAAACAGTTTATCATCAAAATAGCGCTTTTTTCATTGTCCTTTTTCATTCTTGACAAGGCATTTATCCTGTTGAGAAACAACGCACCTGAGCTTGAAGTAGACCATCGACTTGAAGGAATCATTACGGGCAAAGTCGATTCTGAAATCCTCGTTTATGGCTCTTCTCGTGGTGCACGAAGTGTGATCGCTTCGCAAATTTCTGATTCCTTGGGACATTCGTGCTACAACTTATCCTATCCTGGATCGGACATTGGTTTTCACGCCTATTTGTTACGCGAGACGCTGGAAACACCCGGAAACACGATTCCTAAAGTCGTTGTGTTAGTGGTGGACGACGCCAATGAGTTCAAGGAAGCAAAGATGCTCGGTTTTCGCTTTGATCGAATGTATCCACTCGTGAAATACAAAACCATTCGGGATGAAATGGTGAAACAGCGCGAAAAGAAATGGTTCGTAAATGAACTGCTGATCACACATCAACTCAATAAATCCCATTTCTTGATGAAACAGCAAGCATTCACCAAGAATGATTCCATCATGAAATGCGGATCAATGCCAATTGGTCACCAAAAGAAGAATTTTGAGAAGTTGTATAAGTACAAACACAAACCGTATATCTATTCGCGGGAGGGTGAGTACATTCAGAAGTTGAGAGCCTTCGATGAATTTGTTCAATTGTGCAAGAAACACAAAATCAAATTGGTCATTGCCATTCCGCCGAATTTCCGAAAAGTGACAACAGGTTTTCAGCAGCGATTGGAAGAACAGCTCCATGGATATGGCATAGTGTTTGCGTTTGACCCTTCAATACCAGAATACGCGGATCAAGCCTATTTTTTCGATAATGCCCACCTTCAAACAAATGGTGCTCGCATTTTCACAGATGAATTGACAGATGTAATTGAACGGTATTTTTGAGTTTTATGAATCAACTAAAACACAGAAAGAATGATAACAATGATTGCTTATTTAGTTTCTATGTTCTTCTTCTGCCATTCTAACGTCACAATCAAACTCCCTGAGGTGTTGAGCGACAATATGGTTGTGCAACAAAATAGTACAATCAAGTTGTGGGGAACAAGTTCAAATCCGCTCAAGAAAATTGAAGTGAAAGCCTCTTGGTCAACAAAGAAATTTGAAACTCAGCCTGCTTCTGACGGAAAATGGATTGTTACAATCCCCACGGAAAAAGCAACATTTGTGCCTCAAACCATTACGGTAAGTTCAGGAAAATCTCAAAAAAGCATCA
>JBFYPU010000291.1:0-3099 GCA_041303175.1 Crocinitomicaceae bacterium
GCGCAGATCATCCTGTCCGAAGGTTTGACGGATGAAATACTCAAGCTCAAAGGCATCGAAGCTTTTTTAAAACTAGCTGAGTCAAATGGCGCCAAACTTATTGTTACTGATGGTAACAGCATCCCATTCGTCATGGAAGGCGAACCAATGAAGTAAATGTTTCCTCCAAACATAGAAGTCCATGCCAGTGGAAAAGGAAGGCTGCCTCGAAAGGGGTGGCTTTTTTTTATTCTGGGTAGTGCATTACTTACGGCGGTCGTGATGCGAAGAGGGGATTCCTTAACAAGTCTAAAGCCAACATTTTCTGCGAAAATGTGCTGACTTTTTTGCTTTTCCTCCAATTTGAAGCGAGCTTCATTGGGGAAAAACAAAAAAGCCAGGCACTACGTGCTTGGCTTTCTTTGCGGAGAGACAGGGATTCGAACCCTGGGTACCCTTTTGAGGTACGCTTATTTAGCAAACAAGTCCTTTCGGCCACTCAGGCACCTCTCCTTTTTGCTGTTAAGCGAAGGCAAATTTAAAAAATCAAAGTCAGAATCGCTTCACAAATCGTCTTTTTTTTTCACACGCGGAAATTCGTGTAAGCAAAGCATTCTTTGCATTGCCTGATTCAATCAATTGTTCACAAGAAAAGTGATCCATTCTGTGGCTTTCAGGATGAAAAGCAGAATCCATAGCAAGTGGAAAGGCGCATACACTTTTGTGATCTGCGTAGAAACAGTCATGGTTGCATAAGCGATTAGAAGCAGGGGCGCACTGTTTATCACCACACCGATCGAGAAGAGAAGTACAAAACAAATTCCTAGCAGGGTCGCTAATGTGGTGCTTTGTTTGAAAATAGTAAACATTCCTCCAACGAGCAGAAGTACATAACATCCCAAGAGAAAGAAATCCGTAACAGGACTTTCCATCAAAAACTCGAGGGTTCCATGCCCATAAATAAAACTCCAAAAAAATTGCGTGCTCATTACTGCGCAAATTCCAGTCATTGAGGCATACATTCCAATCCATTTGCCTTCGGTACGATTCCACCACAAAAATTGCAAGGAAAGCGCTAAGAAAATAAATTCATTGAGTGGAAATGGAAAAATGAGCGCACCTGAACTGATGAAAATGCTCACAGCATACACCACAAGCGTTAGAATAGCTAGAAAGAGCGCGCGTACTTCTCGTGTCATTGTCGTTTGCTCAACGCTTCTTCAACATAATCGAAGGTTGAAAGGATCACAGGTTTACCGTTAACAACCGCAATGTCGTGTTCAAAATGCACACTCGGCAAGCGATCTCCTGTAACAATGGTCCAATTGTCATCCAACTGTTCCACCAACTCCGTTCCCATATTGATCATTGGTTCAATCGCTATTGTTAAACCGTTTGCAATTTTCTTTCCGCTGCCGCGACGTCCGTAGTTTGGAACTTGTGGATCTTCGTGCAATTTCTTCCCCAATCCATGACCTACCAAATCTCGCACTACACCATATCCATGACTTTCGGCGTGTTGTTGAATCGCAAATCCAATATCACCAATCCGATTTCCATGTCGCGCTGCTTCAATCCCGAGGTACAAACATTCCTTTGTCACATCCACCAATTTTTTTACCTCTGGCGAAACCGTTCCAATTTCAAATGTGTACGCGTGATCACCATAATATCCTTTCCAGACTGCACCGCAATCCACGGAGACAATGTCGCCTTCTTTGAATGGTATATCCGAAGGAAGTCCATGTACCACTTGCTCATTCACGGATACGAGCACAGTACTTGGGCAGCCATACAAGCCTTTAAATCCCGGAACAGCGCCTTCTGAAAGAATATAGGCTTCTGCTAGTTCGTCCAATTGATTGCCGGTTACACCTGGTCCAATTATTTCAGCAATTTTCCCAAGAGTGCGACTTACAACTTGTGCAGCTTCGCGCATGATGTCAATTTCGGCCGCCGTTTTATAGATGATCATATTCCGTTTCAATAAATTCATTGGAGCAAAGATAGTGAACTCGAATGAGTTTGGGATGTTTGGGGCAGCATCTAAATCACCTCACAAAAAAAATCCGCTCCAACCAAGTCAGAACGGATTTCAAACTATTTCGAATGTGGCTTACGCCAATACTTCTTTTACTTTATCTGCCGCTTCTTGGAGCAATACAACTGAGATCACATCCAAACCTGAGGCGTCGATCAATGCTTTTGCCTCCACAGCGTTTGTTCCTTGCAATCGAACGATCAATGGAACTGGGAATTCACCAATTGCTTTGTAGGCGTCTACAACACCTTGAGCAACGCGATCACAACGTACGATTCCTCCGAAGATATTGATCAAAATTGCCTTTACGTTTGGATCTTTCAAGATGATACCAAATGCTTTTTCAACGCGTTCAGCGTCAGCTGTTCCACCCACATCCAAGAAATTCGCAGGGCTTCCACCAGACAACTTAATGATGTCCATTGTTGCCATTGCCAATCCAGCTCCGTTCACCATACAGCCAACGTTTCCGTCCAATTTCACGAAGTTCAATCCTGCTTCATCCGCTTCCACTTCTGTTGGATCTTCCTCCGTTTTATCACGCATTGCTGCATAATCTGGGTGGCGGAACAATCCATTTCCATCTAAGGTCACTTTGGCGTCAACCGCAATGATTTTGTTGTCCGATGTTTTCAAAACCGGGTTGATTTCAAACATAGCGGCATCGCATCCTTCATACGCAGCGTATAATGAGGCAATGAATTTTGTCATTTCTTTGAATGCTTGTCCATCCAAACCTAGGTTGAACGCAATTTTTCTCAATTGAAAACCTTGGATGCCAACGCGTGGATCAATTTCTTCCTTAAAAATCAAATGCGGCGTGTCGTGAGCAACTGTTTCAATATCCATTCCACCTTCCGTAGAATAAATAATTGTATTGCGACCTGTTTCGCGGTTCAACAAAACGGACATGTAAAACTCAGACGGCTCGCTTTCACCTGGATAATAGACATCTTCGGCAATCAACACCTTATTGACCATCTTCCCTGTAGCGCTTGTTTGTGCCGTCACCAAATGTCCGCCCAATATTCCGCTTACTTTTTCTTCAACTTGGTCAAGTCCTTTTGCCAAAACAACAC
>JBFYPU010000292.1:0-10502 GCA_041303175.1 Crocinitomicaceae bacterium
AGTGATTTTGGGCAGTTGATCACTACATTTTTAGCTGAAAATTGGCCCTTGATCCTGATCTTCATTGGCTGTATTGCCCTGACCGAATGGCTGTATCGAAAAACAGAACTTCCACGTGAAAAATTAGCCATTCCTAGAAGAGAATTTCTAAAAATCAACTGGCTGTGGTTCGCACTTTTGTTACCACTTTTTGTGTTTATTGGTCGCGGCGGAATTCGACCTCGTCCGATCAGTATTTTGGATGCAACGGCTTACACTTCACCACAAAATGCCTCATTGGTTCTCAATACACCTCTGACTTTTTTGAAAACGTTTTGGGTACACGAGCTCGAAGAAAAACACTTCATGAGCCTCAGTGAAGAACGCGCACTTTTTGATCCGATTCACAGCAGTGTACCTTCCAATATCCTGCCCGACAGCACAAATGTTGTCATTCTCGTTTTGGAAAGTTTTGGGAAAGAATTTGTAGGGAAATTGAGCGGTGAAAACTCCTTTACTCCGTTCTTGGATTCCTTGCTTGGAGAATCGCTGTATTTTGAATACGCATTCGCCAATGGAAAAAAATCGAATGAAGCCATTCCCGCAATTCTTGCTTCAATACCATCGTTGGATTCCGAACCCTACATGTCCTCGCGTTATTCAAGCAATCAAATTGATGCGCTACCAACAATATTAAAGGAATTTGGATATTCATCCGCATTTTATCACGGCGCTACGAACGGTTCAATGATGTTTGATCGCTTTTCTGAAAAATGTGGATTTGATCGCTATTTCGGACGAAAAGAATATGGGAACGATAAGCATTTTGATGGAACGTGGGCCATTTCCGATGCCTATTTCAATCCTTGGGCGGCAAAACAAATGAGTCGATTAAAACCACCGTTTCTCGGACTACTTTTCACCACTTCCTCACACCATCCTTTTTTCATTCCAAAGAAATTTCGGAAATTCACCAAGAAGGGAAATCAAGCCATTTGTCAATCCATCAGCTATTCGGATTACGCGCTTCGACTCTTTTTTGATGAGGCAAAAAAACAACCTTGGTTCAACAATACACTGTTTGTTTTAGTCGCTGATCATAGCCCTGCTAGTAAGACCCCAAGATACAGTTTGCGCCATGAAATGTATCGAATTCCGATTGGCTTTTACCATCCAAAAGGTTTGATTCCACCTCAAAAAAGCAACCAAATAGCCCAACAATTGGACATTTTTCCAACGATTTTGGATTTATTAAATGTTAAAAAGTCGTATTATTCTTTCGGCTCATCACTACTGCAACCCACTGATAAATACGGGATTGCGCACCTTGAAGGAAGTTATTACCATTTCGATGGTGAAGAAATGTTAATTCTATGTAACGAAAAGGTTCAAAATTTGTTTAACTTTACAAATGGTGATGTTTTACACAGCGGAAACCTTCTTCAATTCGAACAACTTGTTTCGGAACGAGAAAAAAAGCTCAAAGCCATCATCCAGAGATATTCGCGAGATTTAATTTCGAACGAGACACGATTAAAATGAAACAACGAATTCAATTTATTATTAATCCTATTTCGGGTGTCCATAAAAAAACGGACATCCCAGGTTTGATTGAGCAGTATTTGGACCGCGATCAATTTGATTATGGCATCTCTTATACTGAATACAGAAAGCACGCAGAAGAAATTGCGCTTCAATGTTCCAATGACGGTATAGAAATTGTTTGCGCCGTGGGTGGAGATGGCTCCGTGCATGAAGTTGGCACTGCGCTCATTGGTAAACGCACACAAATGGCGATCATCCCAGTTGGTTCTGGAAATGGATTGGCGCGTCACCTCAATATTCCCTTGAATGTAAAAGATGCTATTCTCTGCATCAACGAAGGGAAATACATTCAGATGGACACCGTGAAAGTAAACGATCGTTCCATCATTGGAATTGGTGGTTACGGCTTTGATGCGATTGTGGCTGAAGAATTTGACAAAGGAAAAAAACGCGGTTTGATGGGTTATGTCATGACGGTTGTTCGTGAATTCTTTAAATACAACCCGTTGAATGTTTCCATTGATATCGACGGAAAAGTTAAAACGCTACCTGTAGTGTTGTGCACTGTTGCAAATTCATCTCAGTTTGGAAACGGTTTTACGGTTTCACCAGATTCAGATGTAACCGATGGTGAATTAGAACTCTACTTGCTCAAGCCATTTCGTTTTTGGTCAGCTCCAAGAATTGCGTACAATTTCTTCCGTAAGAAAACGCAAAAAAAGAAATTCGCTGAAATCATTCGCTTCAAAAATGCAAGAATTAAGCTTTCCAAGAATATTGCGCACTATGATGGTGAACCAATTGAAGTAACGGATGACTTAATGATCAGTGTCGTCCCAAAAAGTCTTCATATATTAGTCGGAAAAAAGACAACATGAGTGAATTTCTTTCGCCAGACTTAGAAACCTTTCTTATAAAATTAGATACGCTTGCAAGTGACACTTCTCCCGAATGGGGAGCTATGAACGCGCAACAAATGGTTGAACACCTATCCAATAGCATGGATATTTCCACGGGTAAACTTGCAGTTCAATTGGTGATTCCAGAAGAAATGCTTGCCAAATCTGTGGAATATTTGCACTCGGATAAGCCCTTTCCAAAAGGATTCAAAATTGAATATGCACCCGAAAATCCACCTTTGCGCAACGAATCTTTGGACGATGCCATTGATGAATTGAGTATGAAATGGATTGAATTTGAAGAACATTACGAAGTGAATCCAACCGCAACCTACATGCACCCTGTGTATGGAATACTTGATTATACAGGCTGGCTTCGTTTGCATTCCAAGCATTTTACGCACCACTTCGCGCAATTCGGCCTCTAATGTCCCCTTTGTTACTCTATCCAATTCTTCCTTCTGTAATCGTGGGTTTAATCGTCTGGCTCTACAATCGCAAAAAGGGTCTTACTTCTGTTCCACAATTATTTCTCGGAATTATCGTCTTTTACGCCATTTTTTACAGCCTTTTTAAGATATTTATATAATCGAACTAGATTTCAGAAGTAGCAAATGAAGGCAATCAATTATCATATCAAAGGAATCCTTACCACGGCAATAGAATTGCTCAAGGGGAAATACTGGATTTATTTTGTCCCAGGCCTACTTCTAACAGGTTTGTTCTGGTATTTCCGCTCGCGCACGATTGAAATTGACGAGGCAATCGACTTAAGTTCGAAGTATTCGTGGCTCAATTGGGCGGGAAGTGTGGTGGATTCGGGTATTTCAAAAGTGTTTGGCGTTTTTGATTTTCTGTTAGAACAACTGTATATTTTCGTCGTGTTGACGCTATTATCTCCATTTTTCACAGCACTTGGTGAAAAATTTGACAAGGACTTGACTGGTAAAAAAACAGAGGGCGGCATTTTGCGCTTTATCAATGACATGATTCGAATGGTATACATTGTCTTTATTTCTCTGCTACTTGAATTGCTGTTCGTTGTTGCATATTGGATCATCTCAAAAATCTTTGGATTCCCAGATATAGTCAATACAGTGATGTATTTTTCCATTGCTGCCTTCTTCTTTGGATTTGCCTTCTATGACTTTGCACTTGAACGCTACGAAAAAAATGTGCTTTCATCGCTTGGGTTTGCCTTTTCGGCACCGCTAGGCATGATCATTTTGGGTGCAATCTTCAAAGGGATTTATGCCATTCCTATTGTTGGAATTCCACTCGCACCAGTGCTTGTCGTAATGATTTCAACGGTGGCCTATGCCTACTATATCAAACGTCTTCCACTTTCTAAACAACTAGCGAATGAGTGACTTTTTTTCAGAATTTAATCCTGTATCCAAAGAAGCTTGGGTCGCTAAACTTCAGAGCGAATTGCAAGGCCAAGATCTCAACCTGCTTGAACAATTTGATCCAATTGAAGAACTGAATTTCACCAGTTATTATCATGTAAGTGATCAAAAAAGACACGAAACTCCAGGTGGATTTCCGTACACGCGAGGTTTGAGCACGAAATCGAATCTTTCGAACAATACCGCCTATATTTTGGTGGAGAATGAACGTGCGGGAAATGCGCACATACTTCATTGCTTAATGACGGGCGCCGAAGGAATTTGGGTGCAAACCAATCGCACAGATCTCAATTGGACTGTTGTCTTGAAAGACATTCAATTTGAGTTTATCTCCGCGCAATTTAGCGTTGCACGAAATGAAGATATCGTGGCGATCAAAAAAATAACCGGCGAACACCCTTCGATTCAGTTCAATGTTGATTTTATCGAGTCGAACTCAAAAGATGAGCTGCTAAGGATTAGTAATTCCTTCAAGGAAAACCAACAGCGCTTTGCATTGGTAAACGGATTCGGAATTCAGCAGGTTGGAGCGACGACCTGGCAAGAAATTGCATTTTGTTTGAATGCTGGACACGAGTATTTAGTAGAACTTATGTCCAATGGCTTTAGCGTTGATGAAGCCTCGGCGAGCATTGGATTTCATATCGGGATCGGTCGAAATTACCTCTATGAGGTTGCTAAAATTCGAGCAATGCGAGCACTTTGGTCCAAAGTCATTCATGCGTATTCGCCCGATCATGCCTGTTCACACAATTGTGCAATGACCGCAGTGATTGGTTGTATGAACAAATCGCTTCTAGATCCTCACACAAATTTGTTGCGACAAACAACAGAAGCCCTTTCCGCCCTATGTGGTGGTGTTGATCAGCTCGTGGTTCTTCCTCACGATCTCTATTCTAATCAAGGAATGAGTTCCATTAGTCAGCGCATGGCCATCAATATCCCATTGGTTTTGCGTGAAGAATCCTATCTCGATAAAGTCATTGATCCGCTTGGTGGAAGTTACAGCTTAGAGCAGCTGACCACAAAAATTGGTGAAAAAGCATGGACATTGTTTCAATCGCTTGAAAAATCGGGTGGTCTTTTTGATGATACTACGCGAAGCAATTTTAAACAGGAAATCATCGCAAAGCGTGATCAACGAGAAAAAGCATTTTTAGACGGATCGATTACATTGATTGGTATCAATACCTTTCCGAATCCCAAGAAAATCGACGCAAAGTGGAAAGAACTTCCTGCCTATTTTGGAATTGCCGCTTTGAATTACGAACGCATTTCAAAAACGGTATCCGCATGAAACGAATAGATTTTAGTACAATCGGATATGCAACTGAATGTCTTACAAACGAGGCCATTCCTGCAACTACGTATACAACAGCCGATAAGATTGACCTGAAAGAATATTACAATCACGTTTCACAGGAAAATGAAAACTTAGGATTTGTTTCTGGAATAGCGCCCTTTTTACGTGGACCTTACGCTTCCATGTTTGCCATCCGTCCGTGGACAATTCGCCAATATGCTGGATTTTCAACCGCTGAAGAATCGAACGCGTTTTACCGACGAAATTTGGCGGCTGGACAAAAAGGACTTTCCGTTGCGTTTGATTTAGCGACACATCGCGGATACGATTCTGACCATCCACGTGTTGAAGGTGATGTAGGTAAGGCTGGTGTTGCGATCGATTCTATTTTGGATATGAACATATTATTTGATCAAATTCCATTGAATGAAATGTCCGTTTCAATGACCATGAATGGCGCAGTACTTCCAATTATGGCGTTCTATATTGTAGCAGCTGAAGAACAAGGCGTTGACCAGAAATCACTTACGGGAACGATCCAAAATGATATCCTGAAAGAATTCATGGTTCGAAATACCTATATCTATCCTCCGCTTCCTTCTATGCGCATCATCTCAGACATTTTTGAGTACACCTCGAAAAATATGCCGCGCTTCAATTCCATTTCCATATCTGGTTATCACATGCAAGAAGCTGGAGCAACTGCTGCCATTGAGCTTGCATATACCTTGGCGGATGGGTTGGAATATCTACGTGCTGGCGTGAATGCTGGAATGAACATCGACGAATTTGCTCCACGTTTGAGTTTCTTTTGGGCCATTGGCATGAATCATTTTACCGAAGTTGCAAAAATGCGCGCTGCCCGAATGCTCTGGTCAAAAATCGTGAAAACGTTCAACCCACAGAATGATAAGTCCTTGGCGTTGCGCACTCACTGCCAAACTTCTGGATGGAGTCTAACCGAGCAAGATCCATTCAATAATGTAGCCCGAACGTGTGTTGAAGCGCTTGCTGCGGTATTTGGTGGGACCCAATCTTTGCACACCAATGCATTGGACGAAGCCATCGCTTTGCCCACAGATTTCTCAGCGCGAATTGCGCGTAACACGCAAATTTACTTACAACAAGAAACGGGAATTACCCAGCACATTGATCCACTTGGCGGAAGTTATTTCATCGAGGAACTTACCGATCAATTGGTTGTAGAAGCGTGGAAGCTCATTGAGGAAGTGGAAGAATTAGGCGGAATGGCCAAAGCGATTGAAACGGGAATTCCAAAAATGCGGATTGAAGAAGCTGCTGCACGCAAACAAGCACGAATTGACGCTGGAAAAGACGTGATTGTAGGCGTAAATCGTTTCCAATTGGAGACTGAAGACGCAATGGACATCCTCGAAGTGGACAACACAAAAGTGCGCGATTCGCAAATCGAACGTTTGACCTCACTCAAAGCAAATCGAGACGCAGAAAAGGTTGAAATGCTATTGGCAGAACTTGAAACTGCGGGAAGAACTGGCTCAGGCAACTTACTTGAAATAGCCATTCGGTGTGCACGCGAGCGTGCTACCTTGGGTGAAATTTCATCGGCGTTGGAAAAACCATTCGGTCGATACCAAGCGACAATACGATCCATTAACGGCGTTTATTCATCAGAATCTATGGGAGACACAGACTTCAATAAGGCACTCGAAATGGCAGACCAATTCAGCAAGCTGGAAGGTCGACGCCCACGTATCATGGTCGCAAAAATGGGTCAAGATGGCCACGATCGTGGCGCAAAAGTAATTGCAACGTCCTTCGCAGATATTGGTTTTGACGTAGACATTGGCCCCTTGTTTCAAACCCCTGCTGAAGCAGCAAAACAAGCAGTAGAAAATGACGTCCACATTCTAGGCGTTTCATCGCTCGCCGCGGGTCACAAGACCCTAGTTCCACAAGTGATTGCTGAATTGGAGAAATTGGGTCGCGGTGATATTATGGTAGTTGCAGGTGGCGTAATACCTCAACAAGATTATGAGTTTTTATATGAAGCTGGAGTTTTTGGTGTCTTCGGACCGGGAACAAAAATTTCAAAAGCCGCACAAGAAATTCTAGCCTTATTGATAAAAAGTTTTGAAGAGAAATAATTCTCTAAAAATAACTAACTTAGCCAAACGAATTCGATTCGGCACAATATTTGAAAACCTACAAGAAAAACAAACAAATATGAAGCATTTAGTAGCAATTTTTAGCTTTTTGTTCTTAGGACTTACCGCATACTCTCAATCTCCCGACTACCGTGATCTTGTTATTTTGTATGCAGATGGTACCATTGATAGTTATAAGAAGCTTGTAAAAGAAGCGGAAAAATATACGCTTAAAGAAGAAACAAAAAAAGATGTTGCGCCCTATTTTTGGTTAGCAAAAGGTCTTTACAAAATTTCTGTTTCCGGTACAGATGAGGAGGAGTATAAAACTGCCTACAAGGATGCCATCAAATTTCTGGGTAAGGGAATCTCAAATGACACAAAATACAACGGCGGTGCATATTCCGTTGAAGAATCTGAATTCGTGGCAATGTTTCAAATGACCTTGTTTGAGATGATCAACAACACAATAACCGACGGCGGATTTAAAAGTGCTTTTGGCTGGGTATTGAAATATTCAAAAATCTCATCCAACACGGCTGGTGCGAATTACTTGATGGGCGCGTGTAAATACGAGGACAATGACAAAACGACGGCGCGTGAATATTGGATAACTGCTGATAAGCAACTTACCGAAATTGAGTCTATCGAAAATTGGAGCGAGGCTGATAAAAACATGTTGAAATTTGGCGTTCTCTACTCTGCGGCATCATTGAAAAAAACGAAGCAAGACGAAAAGGCGAAGGCACTTGTTGGAAAAATTGCACAGTGGTTTGAGGAAGACGAAGAGTTTGAATCTCAATACGACGATATCGTGAACAACGCTGGGAAATAAATCGAGCCGTTAACAAATTATGAATCCCAACAGTAGGTGAAACTAGCTGTTGGGATTTTTTTTTGAACCAATAATTGGGAGAGCTGTACAGATCAAAAAACACAACACTTGATCCCATGAAAAAAGTAGGCACATTTCTCGTAGCAATTCTTTCAGCAATTCCCCTATTCGCTCAAGATAGTGAATCACCCCTGATCAATTTCGATCAATACGAAACGCTTGTAGCTACCGTCAAAGAACACCGTAAAACGCATTTACTTAGTCTCGATGAATTCAACGATCTTGGACAAACAACCGGTGTCTTTATTTTAGATACGCGTTCTAAAGAAATGTATGATCGAAAGCATGTAAAAGGAGCAGTTCACTTAAATTTTTCAGATTTTACCCAAGAAAATTTGGATCGGCTCTTCCCAGATCGGAATACAACCATATTGATTTATTGCAACAACAATTTTGCTGAAGGAGTTAAGTTTGATTCAATTACACTCAGTACACTTTTGCTTCAGGATGTGAATTTTGCGTCGAAAGTTTCACGTCCAAACTTTCAGTTTGATTTACAGCAGATTGAGGACATCGATCGTTCAGAGTTGATAGAAGATATCGAGCCAAATGAAGATCGTGCAGCAGCTCAGCCAGATCCGAAAATTATACCAACGGAAGAACCAATCACACTAGCGCTCAACATTCCAACCTATATCAATTTATACGGTTACGGTTACCGAAATATTTTCGAACTCAAAGAATTGGTGTTTACCAATGATCCAAGGATTCAATTTGAAGGAACGGAAGTATTGAACCTTGAGAATTAACACTAAAATTGTTACCTTTCCGAGGAACAATTCAACTATTTCATGCTAAACAAACAGGAGGAACGAAGAAAAGTTATCAAGACACTGGTGCTCGCGGGCTTTGGGCTTCAACTCATCGGTTGTTCAGGAAGTGAAAGTCCGCGGAACTCAGAAAAATCATCTAATCCGAATGCAGAACAAGATGAAATTGAGGAAGCGCTGTTAACGAGCAACGTCATTTATTTGACGAAAGTCGATGAGCAATTCAAAACACTTGCTACCTATTTCAATAAATTTGCTCAGAAGAATCCGGCTATCATCGCGCTTGTTGTGAATGCACAAGGTGTTTCGGAAGCCATTCAGTACGCAAAAACGCACAATCTAGCGGTTGCTGTAAAAAGTGGAGGACATTCTTTCGAGCAATTTTCCTCGAATAACGGCGGTCTGGTCATTAATCTGTCACTTTTAAATTCGATCGAGTGGCTAGAAAATGATCACGTGAAAATTGGCCCTGCCTGTCTTTTGAAAGAAATGTATGACGAATTGATTCCGAAAAAACGAATACTTCCAGCTGGATCTTGTGGAACGGTTGGCATTGGCGGCTTGACCTTGGGCGGAGGCTACGGTTTTTTTGCACGGAAATATGGCCTAACGTGTGACAATCTTCTTGCCGCAACCTTTGTGGATGGCAACGGTAAAATTCACGAACTCTCAGGAAAAGATGAACTTCTATGGGCGATTCGCGGCGGTGGAAATGGAAATTTTGGGATTGCGACATCATTCACCTTCGGTACTTATGAACTTCCGAAGCATTTTTCGTACACCCGCTTCAAAGCGAAAAATTTGGATGCTCAGAAAGCCAAAATGATTCTACAAACGTGGTTTGATAAATCCGTAAACTTGCCACGGAGTTGTTTTTCTGCATTCGTGCTAAACGGTAAATCGCTTACCATTTTGTTGACAAATTTTGACGACGAAAACACTGAAATGAGGGATTTTGTTACCGCACTCACGCTGCTTAGCGACAGTGTAACAGCCAAACGAAACGAAGATCTTTCCGAAGCTTTGAAGAATTATTACGGAATCCAAACACCAATCTATTTTAAAAATGCTTCTGCAGGCTATTATTCTGGCTTTAACGATATAGAAAATTGCATTGATACTGTCTTACAGAAAGTGGTCACGACTCCCGGATTGATTTACCAAATCAACACACTTGGCGGAGCAATCAATGATGATGTTCACTTGCGAAAATCGAGTTATCCGCACCGCAACTACCTATTTTTGAGTGAACTTCAAAGTTATTGGGAAGAAGGACAAACGGAAAAACGAGATCGCTATTTAAAGGAATTTGAAGCCATTCAGGATTTATTCTACCGAAATGGCAATCGAGCACAATACCGAAATTATCCCAGTATAGGCTTCAAGGATTGGGAAACAAGTTATTTTGGGGAAAATTATCCAAAATTGCAGCGCATCAAACAAAAATACGATCCAGATAATACCATTCGCCACCACCAAAGTATTCGCAGCTAAAATTCCTGCATCTCAAGGTTTTGAACACATGCTGTTGCATAAGAATTAATAAGCACTAAAATCTGAGTCTGTCCATTTCGTA
>JBFYPU010000293.1:0-7619 GCA_041303175.1 Crocinitomicaceae bacterium
ATACAATTTGATGTAGTCCAAAGAAACATCGCAAAAGGTGCATTTTCCCCAATAGCAACCGTGTGCCATCGTCAATTTGTTCCACCGTCCGTCGCTCCATAAGCTGTGCATTGGATTTGCAATTTCAATCACGGAAATATACGCGTCGAGTTTCAAGTCAGAATAGTCGGGCGTGCCAACTTGTGCTTGTTTGTAGTCTGCTTGTGTGCAATCATTAGAATAGATTACAGTTCCGTCAATTAGGCGAAATGTCCGTTTGAATTCAGTGGAAGGATCAGAAAGCGATCGAAATAATTGTTCAATGGGTAACTCGCCATCGTCGAGGGTAATAAAATCGAAATAATCAAACACCCTTGGATCGGAAATGGAACGCAATTCTGTGTTTGGAAAACCACCACCCATTGCGAGTTTGATCGTAGGAAACATGGACTTGAGCACCCGTGCACATCGAAATGCGCTGTATAAATTGCCAGGAAAAGGCACTGAAAAGCAGACCAGTTTTGGTTGAATTTCGTTTATTTTTTCCAAAAGGAGTGAAATGGTTATCGAGTCAATGTACGAAGGTTCAGCGTTCAAGTGGTCATTCAACTCGTCAAACGTATTTGCGCTTCGTCCCAATCGTTCTGCGTATCGACTAAAACCAAATTCAGGATCAATGCATTCAACGATGAAATCCGAGAGGTCTTCCAAATAGAGCGTGGCTAGGTGTTTGGCCTTGTCGTGCATGCCCATATTTCCAAACGCCCACTCCAAATCGTCGAGTTGAGCAAACCTACCTGCTTCTGGTAAAAAATTGCGGCTGCAAATTTGACGTGCGAGTGTTGCATTTTGTCCTTGTAAAAACGCAATGGATGAATCGACTGTTATCAAATAACTCTCCCGAAGTGAGAAAATGCGTTTTGCATTGTCTGAATGGATCGTGTTGTTTTGTTCCGCTAGGATAAAAAGTTCCGCCAATCGTGTCGAAGAAAAGAGTTCCAAAATCACTTCAATTCCCAAATCCAACTGATAGGACGATATGCCCTTGGTGTTCAGAAAGCCTTTTAAATATGACGTAGCGGGATACGGCGTATTCAATTGGGTAAAGGGCGGAGTGATCAGTAAGATGTCTTTCACACGGAAACTGTTTTGATGCCTTAAAGGTAAGCCAATTATTGAAGTGAACAGCTGTCCATATTGGGCAGCTGTTTTTTAAATTTCTTTAAAGAGGGTCCACCTCATTCCGCATCAAGTAGACCTCCACAATGATCCGTGAAACGAGTTCCAAGTTGATTTCAACAGGATGAATTTTGAGTCGATAGACCGCTTTTGCCGACGGTTCAGGGATGCGTTCAATGATCTCCAAATCAAGCATTACTTTCCGAACTAGAATTTTTCCACCATAGCCATACTTGAAGGAATTGTGGGTGATTTCTCCTTTCTGCGCTGCAATGCGATTTAGCATATTGAACGTACGGTTGAAGTATTTTTTGATTTGCCGAATGCGCACTTTTGTAACCTCGTCACCGTGTAGAACTGTCGCCGTGTAGGTGGCGATTTCATTGAATTCAGCTAAAAAGGCTTTTCGTTCTTCGGGTGTTTGCTCCATGATGTCGCGAAATTCGGGAAAATAGTGTGAGGAAACTAGTGGGCAAAAAAAAAAGCCCGTCCTTTCAGACGAGCTTTCCAATGAAAGACATTCACTTATTTCTTTTTACCCCACTCTTCAATTGACTTTTCGTTTTGTTTCACGTAGTCGTCGTTTCCAGCAGTTTTTGCTGCTTCCATGGAAATTTTCGCCGTAGCAATCGCTCCTTTGAAATCGCCCAATTCTGCTTGAATGAGTGCTTTACGGCGCGTGTACCAAAATGGTGCGCTTTCCGACATCGCCACTGCTTTGTTGATGTATTCCAAGGCTTTTTCGAGCTCCATTTTTTCAGAAAGGTAGTAGCTAGCCGCTTTGTAATAATCCGCTGTTGATGGTCCAGCCATTGTTTTGTCGATGCTTGCTAAAACAGCCGTTTTTGTTGGAACTTCGAAGGAAATCAACGCTTGTGCGTTATCCCACGCAAGGCTCAAATCAGCGCCATTCATTGTTAAATTATCCATCGAAATAGTAAATGTTTCTGTTACCGTTGGTGTTGTGATAACACTTGCCGTTGTTTGAAGGGCAACTAATTCTTCTTTCCACTCATCTGGAGTTCCCCAGTTTTCAGTGTCTGTGTAGAAAAATACATCCCATGACTTTACGTTTTTTGGTGTTACAAAGATCGCGTAGGTTCCTGCTTTTAAGGTTTTACCATCAATCGTAAGGTCCGTTGAAGTTGTGATCATGGTGTTTTTGTTTGCTCCAGTGCGCCACATCGCATCGTAAGGAACGAGATCACCAAAAATCACGCGGCCGTTTTTAGAAGGACGCGAATAATCGAGTGTAATTTCTGTCAATCCCACTGTTTGCCACACTTTTGCCGCTGGACTTGGCTGCGGAGTTGAAATTTGCGCTGTCAGCGAAAAGCTTCCCAAACACAACAACGCTATCATCATTTTTTTCATAGTTCAATCAATTTCAATTTGAAGCACAAATTTACGGAAAGAATTGAGGTTATCCGTGTGATTTCGCAGAAAGTCCAAATGAAGTAGGATTCGTAGAATATTTGCGATTTGTATTCGCGCTTTCCGCTATTTTTAGAACAATAAATCCGTAAATTTGAGATCAATTAAAATCACATCTTTTGAAGAACCTTCTCTTTTTTTCATTTCTCCTCGCTTCATTGTTTACTGCTGCCAACAACGGTAGTGGCGAAATATATGTCAACTTGCAAAAGCTGCATTCCCTCAAACGGGTGTTGTACGTTGCTGCGCACCCCGATGATGAAAATACGCGTGCTTTGGCGTGGTTTTCACTCGATGAGAAGGCAGAAACGGCTTATTTTTCACTCACGCGTGGTGATGGAGGGCAGAACTTAATTGGGAATGAACTCAGTGAAGAGCTGGGCGTTTTGCGAACACAAGAGTTGCTTTCGGCGCGGTCTCACGATGGCGCAAAGCAATATTTCTCCCGTGCGGTGGATTTCGGTTACTCAAAATCTGCGGAGGAGTCCTTTGAATTGTGGGGACGCGAAATCTTGCTTTCGGACTTGGTGTTGATCATTCGGAAATTCAAACCAGAAGTAATCATTACGCGCTTTCCACCGGATGAAAGAGCGGGTCACGGTCACCACACGGCTTCCGCGCTATTAGCCATTGAAGCATTTAGCAAAGCAGCGGATAAAAATTATGCACCCGATCAAGTGGCGGAATTTGGGACGTGGCAAGCAACATCGCTCTATTGGAACACGTCGACGTGGTGGGATGAGAGCATCAAAAATTTAAAGGAAGGCGATCCCGATTACCTGATTACGGACATTGGCGGCTACAACGCTCAACTTGGGATGTCGTACAACGAAATTGGTACGTATGCGCGAAGCGAACACAAATGCCAAGGATTTGGGGGAATTGTGGAGCGCGGAACCCGCATCGAATATTTCAAACACCTCGAAGGGGAGAAATTGCACGCATCGTTCTTTGAAAAATCGAAGGAATCGTGGACGGCCATGGGCGATAAACAGCTGGAAAGTGAGTTTCAATCGGCGCTTGACAACTTTGATTTTGTGACCGTTTCCAACAATGTTCCGAAGTTGCAGAGTATTCTGAAACGCTTGAAAGCACTGCCTACGTCCTACATTATCGATGAAAAAATTCAACGCTGCGAAGCAATCGTCGCGGATTGTATGGGGCTCAACATTGAACTTGTCGGAGAGCAATTTTCCTTTGTTCAAGGGGAATCTGTGGGCTTGAAAGCGAACATTATCAGCCGTTCCGACGTCGCATTGAGTTTGTCGAAAGTGGAATTGAGTACGGGTGAAACACTCGAGAAAAACGAAAAGTTAGCGTTGAACACACTGCTCGAATTGGGACTTACCTCCAACGGAAAAACAGTGATTTCCAATCCGTATTGGTTGAATGAACCCTTCGAAAACATTTTTCAGGTGCGCGATCCGAAGAATTTTTGTGCTTCGGAAAGTCAACCAAGCATTACGGCTCGCTTCACGTTTTTGGTTGGCGAAGAATCCTTTTCGATTTCCATACCGGCGACCTACAAATGGCGCGATCCTTCCTATGGTGAACGCCGCCGCCCCTTGATTTGCACTCCAACATTCACGGCTACCTTTGATCAAAGCCAACTCTTGATGAAAGCTGGGGAACAAAAAGAAGTGCGCATCAAGGTCAAAAGTTTTATGGATAGCTTGTCGTCACCGCTCTACCTCAAGGCACCGCAAGGTTGGACAATTTCGCCAGAGAAGGTACAATTGAACGTGACTAAAATGCACGCAGAAGAATGGTTCACGTTTACCTTAACGGCTACAGAAACGGCTCAACCAGGAACGTTGAAATTGATGGAAACCAGTGGGGGAGAAGTGTTGAATTACAAAGAAATAGCCTACGATCACATTCCAACGCAAGCCCTGTTTCGGGTCGCGGAAATGCAATGCAAAGTGCTTGATGCCAAGATCAAAAAAGGACGAATCGCCTACATCATGGGAGTGGACGACGCCGTTCCGCAAGCGATTGAACAATTGGGGTTTGAGCTCGATGTAATTGAAGTGAAAGACATTCCGAACGTTGATTTTTCGATCTACCAATCGGTCGTACTCGGAATTCGAATTTACAATGTATTTCCAGAGTTGTCGAATTATACCGAGCGATTGAATGCCTACGTCCAAAAGGGTGGAAACGTGATCATGCAGTACAACACCGCGTCGCGAACCCCCGAAAAGGAGAAATTTGGCCCGTATGCCTTTGAGTTGTCCAATAACCGAGTGACAGAAGAAGATGCTGAAGTGACGTTTTTGGATCCGAAGCATCCAATTATGACCACGCCCAATCAGATTACGAAAGCGGATTTTGAGAATTGGGTGCAAGAACGCGGTCTCTATTTTGCCAACAAGTGGGATGAACACTACACGCCACTTTTTTCGTGGGCAGATCAAGGTGAAGAAGCTCAAGCGGGTGCGCTCATCGTTGCGAAATACGGAAAAGGGCAGTTTGTTTACACCGGAATTTCATTTTTCCGTGAGTTGCCAAATGGGGTCGTTGGCGCCTATCGATTGTTTGCGAACCTATTAAGTTACCAACCATGAGCGAAGAAAAGGATCCAACAAATTGGAAGGCGTGGTACATTGGACTGGTCGCATTTCTGGTCGTTCAGATCGTTGTGTTTTTATGGATCACTAATTCCTACGGATCATGAGTGTGATAGATTGGATAGTACTGATGGGGACGCTCGTGTTGATCGTGGCGTATGGCTCGTGGAAAACGCGCAAAAACAACAACCTCGAAAGTTATCTCAAAGGGAATAACTCGGAGAATTGGGCGACCATCGGTTTGTCCATAATGGCGACTCAAGCCAGTGCGATTACTTTTTTGTCAACACCTGGACAGGCCTACGAAAGCGGTATGGGATTCGTGCAGTTCTACTTTGGATTGCCGCTCGCGATGATCCTCATTTCCATCTTCTTTCTGCCCGTTTACTACCGACTGAAAGTCTACACAGCCTATCAATATTTGGAGCAACGCTTCGACGTTCGGGTGCGTTCCTTCACTGCATTTTTATTTCTAGTTTCCCGAGGATTGGCGGCAGGAATCACGATTTACGCACCGTCCATTATTCTCTCCACGATTTTGGGCTGGAACTTGCAATTGACTTGTTTGCTCATGGGTGGACTTGTCATTATTTACACCGTTTCCGGAGGAAGTAGGGCTGTTTCGCTTACTCAAAAATGGCAGATGGGCATCATCATGACGGGGATGTTTGTGGCGCTTTACTACGTAATTGATAGTTTTCCCGATCACATCGGATTCAAAGACGGCGTCGACATTGCAGGAAGTTTAGGTAAAATGGAAATCATTGACTTGTCGACCGATTTGAGCAATCGCTACACCTTGCTCTCAGGTCTCACGGGCGGCTTGTTTCTCTTCGTTTCTTATTTCGGAACGGATCAATCGCAAGTGCAGCGTTATTTGGGCGGAAAATCCTTGAAAGAATCGCGCATGGGTTTGATGTTCAACGGACTCCTCAAAATCCCAATGCAATTTTTCATTCTCATCGTCGGCGTGATGGTTTTCATTTCGTTCCAATTCAACCGACCACCGATTGTTTTCAATCCTGTTACTGTTGATATGACCGCGCAGCAAGAACAATCCTTGAAAATCATCGAAGCGGAATACGACGTCATTTTTCAAGAGAAACGCGCGTTGTTACAGGCATACAAACCCAACGACACAATTCAAATGGCTTCTGTGCAAACGTTGCAGTTCAAGCAAGATTCAATCCGTCAGTCCTACAAAGCGTCGCTGCTTAAAATTGATCCCGATTTCGAAGACAAAGATTCCGATTACATCTTTTTGACCTTCATCCTCAATTTCCTTCCACCCGGACTCATTGGACTGCTGCTCGCCGTGATCTTTTCTGCGGCAATGTCATCCACAGCAGGCGAGTTGAACTCGCTTTCTGCCACCACCACTATCGATTATTACAAAAAGTTCTGGTCGAAAACCGATGATGATAAAAAGGATCTTCGCGTCAGCAAATGGCTCACCGTTGCCTGGGGAATCATGGCGATTCTCATTGCCCTCACCGCTGGCATGTTCGAAAATCTCATTCAGCTCGTGAACATTCTGGGCTCGCTATTTTACGGAACGATCCTCGGCATTTTTCTCCTCGCGCTTTTCTTTAAAAGGGTTCACGGCACCGCGGCGTTCATTGCCGGAATTGTTGCTCAAATCACCGTCTTGGCTGTTCATTTACTGAAAACATACGAAGTCATAGACGTGGGCTACTTGATGTACAATTTCATAGGATGCATGATGGTGATTCTGGTTGGAATTGTTGTTCAAATGATCTACAAAGAGAAAGGAAAAAAGGAACTGCTTAAGACGGAATAGGGAGTTGAACGAACTGAGACGTCATTTTTTATCAAATTAGGGTCATCACCAAACACAGCAAGGCGACGCCATTTGAGAGTGGTCTAGCTGTCATCAAAAAGACCGTTTCACCTTTTATAAAAGCGAACACGATTGGCAGGAAAAATAGAATCGGGTACAGCGGGAAATTGGTATACGGCATCACATAGATCGTCACGTCGATATGAGAGTTTGACACATGATGAAGGTCTGTAATTTTCCGAAGAATTCTCGTTTTGTGAACCTCTAACAAATCTCCAGTGTAGACATTTCGGTAGGTTTCTTCATCTATTTGGATTTTCTGACCGCCTATGCGAAAATTATACGAATACCTTAGGTTTGCTCTAGAACGGAAACGCGATTCACTAACTTTCCGCAGATCTTTGACTGCGCTAAAATAGACCTCTCTCGGTGTCACATAATCGATCAGAATGAGCAGTGCGAAGGCCGCAAACAAGATTGCCAACGGCTTTGCTATTTTGGCGTAAATTCTTTTCAATTGCATCATTTTTGAATGATGGATTCCTCCTGAAAACGATGTTCAGCGTCCATACGTCAATCCTTAAACCATCCAGCGTATTTCACATAATTGTTTGCGATCCGCATCACTTCGCCCTCAAACAACTCTTTGGAAATGT
>JBFYPU010000294.1:0-9999 GCA_041303175.1 Crocinitomicaceae bacterium
TGTAGTTGAACCTTTCGAGCCCATTCCACCACGATTTTGAACTTTATATTCATTCAAGCTCGTGCGTTTGATATAGCCCGCGTGCGAAATTGTCACTACAACCTCTTCATCTGGGATCAAATCTTCGATGCGCATTTCGCTTGCTGAGTATTCGATACGTGAACGACGCTCGTCACCATATTTATCACGGATTTCGATCAACTCATTTTTGATGATTTCCATTCTGCGTTCTTCACGAGCGAGAATGTCTTTCAAATCCTCGATCAATTTCATCAAATCTTCGTACTCAGCGCGCAATTTATCCTGCTCGAGTCCGGTCAATTGACGCAATCTCATTTCAACGATCGCGCGAGACTGAATATCTGACAATTCAAATCGCTCCATCAATTTCTCACGCGCCTCATCAGGACTTTTCGACGCACGAATAATTTTGATCACTTCATCGATGTTGTCCGAGGCGATGATCAATCCTTCGAGGATATGCGCGCGCTCTTCAGCCTTTTTCAACTCGAACTTCGTTCTGCGAACAATCACTTCATGTCGGAATTCGATGAAGTATTCGATCATTTGTTTCAAGTTCAATAATTCTGGTCGTCCGTTAACGAGACAGATGTTATTAACTGAAAATGAAGTTTGTAGAGCTGTGTATTTGTAGAGTTTGTTTAATACTACATTCGGAATTGCATCGCGTTTCAATTCATACACGATTCGCATACCAGTTCTATCCGATTCGTCTCGAATATCAGAGATACCATCAATCTTTTTGTCATTTACCAAGTCAGCCGTTTTCTTGATCATATCGGCTTTGTTCACTTGGTATGGAATTTCGGTTACAATAATTACTTCTTTCCCCGATTTATTTTCTTCCATTTCTGCTTTTGCACGCATGACGATTCGGCCGCGACCTGTCATCAACGCTTCGCGAACACCTTCGTAACCATATATGATACCACCTGTCGGAAAGTCGGGTGCTTTAATATAATCGAGTAGTTCTTCGATTTCAATGTCCTTATTATCTACGTAAGCAATCATTCCATTGACAACCTCAGTAAGGTTGTGTGGAGCCATGTTTGTGGCCATACCAACCGCAATTCCGCTTGCACCATTTACGAGCAGGTTTGGAATTTTTGATGGAAGTACCGTTGGTTCTTGCATGCTCTCATCAAAGTTCGGGCGGAAATCCACCGTATCCTTATCGAGATCGGAAAGCATTTCTTCTGCAATTTTTCGCAAACGTGCTTCCGTGTAACGCATTGCTGCAGGGCTATCACCATCAACAGAACCGTAGTTACCTTGTCCATCAACGAGTGGGTACCGCAACGACCAAGGTTGCGCCATACGTACCATTGTGTCATACACAGAACTGTCACCATGCGGGTGGTATTTCCCCAATACTTCACCGACAATTCTAGCTGACTTTTTGTGTGGTCTATTTGAATACACTCCGAGGTCCTGCATTCCATATAATACACGTCTGTGTACTGGTTTGAAACCGTCACGAACATCTGGTAGGGCTCTCGACACAATCACCGACATTGAATAGTCGATGTACGCCGATTTCATTTCATCTTCGATGTTAATTTGGATTATTTTTTCTCCGTCTGCCATCCTGTCATTTTTTTATTTTGTAGCATGATTTATGCTTAGTAAATGCAAGCAACGAAAGTAATGATTTGAGTCGTACGAGATCATGCGTTGTTTGGGTAATTACTAACAAAAATCTGTGGAAAATAGAGCATTCAAGCTACTTATTAACAATTTTATTCGTTATATATTTGTAAGTGGTGTAAAATGCTCATTTTTACGAGAGCTATATTAATAGTTATATTGAAAATATATGGAGGCTAAATTTTCGCAAAGGGTAAAAGATGTGATCAGTTTCAGTCGGGAGGAGGCGTTGCGCTTGGGAAATGATTTCATCGGCGTAGAGCATTTGTTGCTTGGCTTGATTCGTGAAGGCGATGGGAAGGCGATTGTCGTTCTCCGGGAATTTCACTTGGATCTCAAAATGATTCGCAAGGAAATCGAACAAAATTTATCTAGTTCGCATACAAGTGTGGCGAAGAATTTATCAAATATTCCATTGGTTAAACAGGCTGAACGGGTACTCAAATTGACGTATCTTGAAGCCAAATTATATAAAAGTCCGATGATTGGTACGGAGCATCTATTGCTTTCTATCTTGAAAAATGAGGACAATGTGGCATGCAGTATTTTGAACAAGTACGGCGTGATTTATGAAAACGTAAAAGACGAATTAGAGTCTATGAAAGATGATGTAATTGGCCCACGCGCAGAGTTCCCTGGTGGAACAGATGACGAAGGTGCAGCAGGTGAAGAGGCATTCTCTTCCCAGCGTAAAGGGGATCCGAAATCAAAAACGCCAGTACTGGATAATTTTGGTCGGGATTTAACAAAAATGGCTGAGGCGGGTCGATTGGACCCAATCGTTGGTCGTGAAAAAGAAATTGAACGCGTTAGTCAAATTTTATCGCGTCGAAAAAAGAACAATCCAATTCTGATTGGTGAGCCGGGAGTTGGTAAAAGTGCGATCGCTGAGGGATTGGCCTTGCGTATCATTCAACGAAAAGTTTCACGCGTATTATTCGATAAACGAATCGTTTCATTGGATTTGGCGTCACTCGTGGCCGGTACAAAATACCGCGGACAGTTTGAGGAGCGAATGAAAGCTGTGATGCAGGAAATTGAAAAAAATCCAGATGTGATTTTATTCATTGATGAAATTCACACGATCGTTGGTGCAGGTGGGGCTTCAGGTTCTCTTGACGCTTCCAATATGTTCAAGCCTGCTTTAGCGCGTGGTGAAATGCAGGCAATTGGTGCAACAACATTGGACGAATACCGTCAACACATCGAAAAGGATGGAGCGTTGGAACGTCGCTTCCAAAAGGTGATTATTGAGCCAACAACTGCGGATGAAACGGTTCAGATCTTGAACAATATTAAGGAACGTTATGAAGATCACCACTCGGTGAGATACACGGATGAGGCAATCAAGGCGTGTGTTCGTTTGACAGAGCGTTACATCACGGATCGTCACTTACCAGACAAGGCGATTGATGCCTTGGATGAAGTCGGTTCACGCGTTCACTTGGTAAATATCAATGTCCCACAAGAAATTTTGGATATCGAGCAAAAAATTGAGGACCTTAAACTTCAGAAAAACGAAGTGATCCGTTCGCAACAATACGAGAAAGCAGCTGAATTGCGTGACAGTGAGCGCAAGTTGCAAGAGGAATTGGAAACGGCGAAAGCGAAATGGGAGGAAGATTCCAAAACAAATCGCGAGATCGTAACGGAGGAAAATGTGGCGGAAGTGGTTTCCATGATGAGTGGTGTACCCGTAACGCGTATTTCTGAATCTGAAACAGGTCGTTTGGCACAAATGGCAGACTTGATCCGTTCAAAAGTGATTGGACAAGAAGAGGCTGTAGACAAAGTTGTACGAGCGATTCAACGCAATCGTGCTGGCTTGAAAGATCCAAACAAGCCGATTGGTTCGTTCTTCTTTCTAGGGCCTACAGGTGTTGGTAAAACGCAGTTGGCAAAAGTTCTTGCCAAATATTTGTTCGATTCTGAAGATTCGCTGATTCGAGTAGATATGTCGGAATACATGGAGAAGTTCTCTATTTCGCGATTGGTTGGTGCGCCTCCAGGTTATGTTGGATACGAAGAAGGCGGTCAGTTGACGGAGAAAATCAGAAGAAAACCTTACTCAATTGTACTCTTGGATGAGATCGAAAAAGCACACCCAGATGTATTTAACTTGTTGTTGCAAGCACTGGATGATGGTCACATGACCGATGGTTTGGGTCGTAAAATTGACTTCAAAAACACGATTTTGATCATGACTTCAAACATCGGTGCACGACAATTGTCCGATTTCGGAACGG
Organism: Crocinitomicaceae bacterium; assembly: GCA_041303175.1. Lineage (GTDB taxonomy): Bacteria > Bacteroidota > Bacteroidia > Flavobacteriales_D > Crocinitomicaceae > UBA4466. Next base: position 3,915 of record JBFYPU010000294.1, read on the forward strand.
GTGTTGGTTTTGGAACTCAAGCGCGATCTGAACAAAAAGCTGATCATGAAAACACGGTTGTTCAAAATGCACTTCGCAAAGCGTTCTCACCAGAATTCTTGAACCGTATTGATGACATCATCATGTTCAAATCGTTGACGCGTGAAGGTATCCACAAGATTATTGACATCGAGTTGGATAAGTTGATTAAGCGCATTGAGGGTCTTGGATACCATATTTCTGTAACAGAACCAGCGAAAGACTTCATCGTGGACAAAGGGTATGATGAGAAATTTGGTGCACGTCCATTGAAACGAGCAATTCAAAAATACATCGAGGATCCACTCGCGGAACAAATCGTGAAATCGAACTTGAAAGAGGGGGATACTATTCACATTGATTACGTGAAAGATGCAACAGAATTGTTGATCGGAATCGATAAAGGCAAAGTAATCAAGGCGAAAACAGAGGAGTGATAGAGTCACCCTTTGACGAGCATATAGTTTAACTAAATTATAGAGGACTTTTTCTCTACTTGCACTAGGGAGTTTCGTGCCGATAGCTATCGGTAGAAGCTCCCTTTTTTTTGTCTTCTTTGGGTTGGATATTTCAATTTAAACGGTTCTAAAGCGATTAAAACACCTTATTTGGAATGGATTCGTATCGATTTGTCGAACGCTAGAATTGCCTATGTTTTTGTTCAATCTCTAACTATTCAGCCATAGGAACGTTCAGCGCATTTCTTTGCTGGAACGAAAGTGCTCCATTCTTACAATTCGTCTAAAAAGAGCAATCGCTAAAACCCACCTGAAGCTGCTAATAGTCCAATCAGAAGTATACCAAGACCAAAGATCGAAAGAGAAATAATGGCGCAGGTTTTTCCAGTGCGAACTTTCTTAACCGATGATTCCAAATATTTACCCGGATTTGCAGTGTAAAGCCTTAGTGCACTTGATGCCTGAGTGAGCGTAATGATGCTTAATATTATGCCAATTAGCCCTAAACTGAATGGTAAAGCAATGATTCCCATTACAAGTGTTGATTGGTCCTTCGGCAATGTTACTTGAGCGTCGCTCATTGTCCGAATTACCTCATTGTCTATAATATCATTTCCCATAGCTCGGTTATTTTGAATTAAATGTACTTACTTTGATCGGGATTCAATTGCTTTTCGAACGCTTCCATGTTGCTTCAGTAGCTCTGCAGCTTCGTCGTATGAAATATTCAAAGCTCCCTGAATCATTTTTGCACCGCGATCCACTAATTTGTTGTTGCTTAGTTGCATGTCTACCATTCTATTCCCTTGAACGCGTCCCAATTTGATCATCAAGGATGTGCTAATCATGTTGAGAATGAGTTTTTGCGCTGTCCCAGACTTCATGCGAGTACTTCCCGTTACGTACTCAGGGCCAACGACAGCGGTCATCGGATGCTGCGCCAATTGTTCCAAGGGAGAATTTGGATTGCATGAAATTGATCCCGTTAAAATACCATGTTCATTCGCCTTTTTTATGGCAGCAAGTACATATGGTGTTGTACCAGATGCCGCAATTCCAATCAATGTGTCATTGCTATTGATCGCGTATTCCGCTAAATCCAACCATCCTTGTTCGAGATCATCTTCCGCAAATTCTACCGCTTTTCGTATCGCTTTGTCGCCACCCGCCATGAGTCCAACCACAATTCCATGTTCCACACCAAAAGTTGGTGGACATTCGCTCGCGTCCACAATTCCCAATCGGCCACTCGTACCAGCACCGAGGTAAAATAATCGCCCTCCATTCTTCATGCGCTCGTAGCATGCATCAACGAAAACTTCAATGTTCCTCAGGATTTTTTCAACTGCGAGGGGAACTGTTTTGTCCTCTTGATTCATTCCCATCAACAATTCCAAGGTCGATTTCCGCTCTAATTCATCGTGATTTGAAGTCGATTCTGTGATGCGTTCAATCATACCAAATATGCTTTTTCTTGACCAGGCGTGAGGTCCACTTCTACGCGATCTTTCAACGTGGTGGATAGGCTCAATCCAACAAAATTCGCGTTGATTGGGAATCGACGGTGTTTACGGTCGACCAATGCAACCGTTTTAATCGCTTTTGTTGGAAATTGAAGCACTTCGACAAGTGCAAACTGCATGGTTTTACCAGAATTAAAAACATCGTCCACCAAAATAATGTACGCATTCTTCAAATCTTCTTTGGATGCGGAGAGGCGAATGGGTTCAGACCACGGCTCCGATTTATTGATGTGAATCGTGAAGACCACAATGTTAGAATCCGAGTGATTTCGAATGATCGAAGCTAACGACTCAGCAAAAACAATCCCATTCCCTTCAATTCCACCTATGAAAATGGTTTCTTCCTCAAACGTGTTTTCAATCAATTGGTGCGCCAAGCGCTCCGTTTTTTGTTTGATGTCTCGACTCGATAATATTTCTTGCATAATTTCTTCCTCAGATCTGACTACGAAAATAATTTATTTCATCCGAATCCGATTGAACTTGGCAGATTAATCTTTCTTCTTGTCGAAAGGTTCGTATTCTTCTACAATTACTTCGAAACGATTTATGGTGAATCGCTTTTTCTGCTGGTTCCAAACGTAGATGTTCACTTTGTTCAATTCATTTTTAGGATTCGCGTAGTGCTCTTGAATTATACTTAAATCTTTTGGTTCACCGCGTCCTTCTTTGTAATATTCAAACAAAGGAACACTGTGATACGTGCGGTGATTGGTGATGGTGTCGTACCAATCCATCACGAGATGAACGCCTTTCAAATCGCTATCATTTGCTAAGGTTTTGTTCAGTTTGATTTTGAAATAATACCGATTGTGTGCATGATTATTCGGTAAATGATACGTGGTACCCAAGCCAAATTCACGCTGTTCACCAAACTCCATGGGCGTTGATTCAGGAATCACGAGTTTTTCACTTCCCGTAAGCCTACCATAAGGCTGAGCGTCCTGACTAAATGCAAAGCTATTCACTTGAGACGGGCCAAGGCGAAAAATCGACTTAAAAAATGTTTCTTGCGTGAAACGGTTGGGAGTAATTCCTGCTTTCACTTGGTATGCGCGCGTCCACATGAAAATTGAGAAAATGGAAGCAAGGACAATTGCCCCTTTTTGCCAACGCACACCTTGAAAGAAATAGGCGAGTGGTAAAGCGAAAAATACCAAATGCTCAATGTAAACGCGGTTTCCGTAGAAGCCACCAAAATCCCAACTCCACCAACAGGAAACGATGTAGGTTACAATTGCGACATATGCTAACCAGAAGAAAACGGCTTGCGGAGATTTTTTGAAGAGAAAGTACAATCCCACCAAACTTAACAGTAGGAGCGGAGTGTGAACAAATAATCCGATTCGATAACTGAACAATTCTTCCCAAAAATGCGGTGAACTGAAATCAAATCCTTCACCATGGTAGGACCAATTCATGATATTTCCAGTCTGTAAATAATTGAGAAGAAATACGAGACTAAAAATGACTGTGCAAACAGCAAAACTGAGGAATAGGTGTCCGTTTTTCAGTTGAAAAATGCGTGAAAAGAATCCTTTGATTGAAAACCAATCCATTAAAATCAGCGGAATCGCGAGAATGATCATCACATTTACAGGGCGAATGAGCGCGATTAACCCCAACACAATTCCAATCCAAAGGATGTGTTTCAATTTACCCGAATCAAAATATTTCCGAACGAGATAGGCGAATGCTGCGAACAGACAAAATGAAAAATGATGCGAAAAACTTGTTCGAACAATGACAATAAAAAAGAGATTTGTTCCAATAAAAATAAAGAGACTCGACAGCAATGCGGCGCGTTTGTCATTCATGGATAATTCCAAGTATTTCCGCAAAAAATAAAGCCCAAGTATCGAATAAAAGATTGATCCAAGCTGGAAAATCATCAAAAAGAGCATGGAATATCCCGTTATGTGATCCGAATAGGTGGATTCAATCAGTAAAGCGGTCAAAAAGAAAGGCAATTCCATCACCGCGACGCCAGGATAACACTTGTTAAAAGTCTGTCCCTTATCGTTTTCAATCACATAATGCGCGTTGATCATATTGTTGAATTCCTTGTTTTCAACGGTATGCGTGGTCTTAAAACTCAAATCCTTCTGAATAAACGTTGCCGGTAAAAAGGCATAATATCCGCGACCATCAGACGTGACGATTCCATATTCAACATTATCAGATCGCCAGAAAAAACAAGTAATTACGATGGTCAGCACACATCCGACAATCAATTCAGGAAGGATGGATCCAATGCGTTTTTTCACAATTCACTAACAGGTTTCGTGAATGATTTTTTAGCAGAGCTGAACCAGCCGTATTTTAAAATGCAATAGATCGCTCGAAATCCATCTTTCCAACCAATTTTTTTTCCTGCTTCGGATGTTCTTGGCAAATAGGTAATTGGAACTTCTTTGAATGTAGCGGATGGGATTTTTGCCAGTTTCGCGGTAATTTCAGGCTCGAATCCAAATCGGTCTTCCTTCAAAATCATTGCATGGAAATAGGGCGTAGGAACCAATTTATAACACGTTTCCATGTCTGTTAATTTGGTTCGAAAGGTCACGTTCGAAAGCCACGTCAAAAAATTGTTCGCCGCTTGACTCAACTTTGAACTGTGTTGCTGTTTGTTGTGTAGAAAACGAGATCCAAAAACGATCGTTGATTCTCCAGCTAAAATGGGAGCAAGAAGGTTGTTGTATTCAGATGGGTCCAATTCTAAATCGGCGTCTTGAATAATGATGTAATCACCATTACATGAATGTAAACACGAGCGAATTCCGGCGCCTTTACCGTAATTTTTATCGTGCTTGATGATCGTGATTGTATTGGGGAATTTGGTGTCAAAATCAACAATCCGTTGCAATGAATTGTCCTTGCTTACATCATCTACCACCACAATTTCTTTTTCAATGCCATCCACAAGTTGGACGGCATTAACTTTCTCCAACACCTCAAAAATGGTGTCTTGTTCGTTGTACACGGGTATAATAATCGATAATTTTTTCATAAGCTAGTAGGCAAATCTAACCTTTTTGATAGATTTAGCCAAAACGGTTCATAATCTCATTAATTGTGGCGTCTCTATTTTAAATTTGGGTTCTTGACTAGCTGATGTAGGGTCAATATAAACAGACTGAAACTAGTCAAATTGATTTATTAACCTTAATTGTTCAAAACATCTTAAAAAACGTTTTAGTTAGCCATCAATTTTTATATAAATTTGCATTCAATTTGGCGCCAACTTTGGCGTATTTTGAACTCTTAAAGCGCATAAAATGCCGAAAAATAACTCCATTAAGTCCGTATTGATTATCGGAAGCGGACCTATTGTGATTGGACAAGCATGTGAATTTGATTACTCTGGCTCGCAAGCCTCTCGTTCGTTAAGAGAAGAGGGAATTGAGGTTACCTTGATTAATTCAAATCCTGCGACAATTATGACGGATAAGGTTGTTGCTGACAACATCTATCTAAAACCACTCGAACCAGAGAGTATTCTCGAAATTCTCAAAAACCATAAAATTGATGCTGTTCTGCCAACCATGGGTGGTCAAACAGCATTGAATCTCGCGATCAAGTGCGATGAAATGGGGATCTGGGAAGAATTCGGTGTTGATATTATTGGTGTAGATATTGCAGCGATAGAAATCACAGAAAATCGTGAGGCATTTCGAAATTTGATGGAAGAAATTGGAATTCCAATGGCTCCTCAAAAAGCGGCGACGTCTTTCTTACAAGGAAAGGAAATTGCTCAAGAGTTTGGATTCCCGCTTTGCGTTCGCGCCTCATACACGCTTGGTGGTGCAGGAGCGTCTATCGTGCATCATCCTGAGGATTTTGACAATCAATTAGAGAATGGTCTGAGAATTTCGCCGATCCACGAAGTGATGATTGACAAAGCATTGTTAGGTTGGAAAGAATACGAATTGGAGTTGTTGCGTGATTCAAACGACAATGTGGTGATCATCTGTTCGATCGAAAACTTCGATCCACTTGGAATTCATACCGGCGATTCTATCACTGTTGCTCCAGCGATGACACTCTCGGACACGACGTTTCAGCGCATGCGCGATATGTCTATTC
>JBFYPU010000295.1:0-12383 GCA_041303175.1 Crocinitomicaceae bacterium
TTCTCCTGAAATGATGTATCTTCCTTTTGCTTCAGGTCGATTTCCCGCCTCAAAATGAGCAATGGCCAAATCACGGACGTCAACACAACCAATGTTGAATTCTGGCGCACCCATTTTAAAATCACCTTTCCCCATTTGTTTAACAATGGAAAATGATTCCGATGTCGCATGTGGGTTGATTCCAGGTCCGAGTACTAGGGATGGATTAATGGTTACCAAATCCCAACGTTTCTGAGCATTTGCAATTTTCCAAGCTTCTTTTTCAGCCTCCGTTTTGGAAAAAGAGTAGGGTTGGTGCTCCAAACTTGATGTGGTGTTCCAAATTTCTTCAGTGAGTTCTTGATTCGGCATCGTGCTCACATCTTTTGCGTCTCCATAAATCGCGGCACAGCTACTTGTCACAACAACGCGTTTCACCGTTTCGGTCCGATTAGCGGTTTCGAGAACATTCCGTGTTCCATTTTTTGCTGGGTCTACCAAGTCTTTTTGCGGATCATTCACCGAACGAACGAAGGGCGATGCTGTGTGATACACCAATTCACAGCCGGCCATGGCTTTATCGTATGAACCGTCTGTCAGCAAATCTGCTTTGAAATAAGTGAGTGAACCTGGCAATTTCGTCGCCAATTCATCCAAGTACTTTGTTGATTCCTTGCTTTCTGGATTGCGGATCGCTGCGTGAACGTGTCGGCCTTCAGTTAATAATTTTTCGACGAGTCGCCCTGCGACATAGCCTGTAGCTCCCGTGACTAAGACGGGTTTTGTTGGATCAATCATTTTATATTTGTGTTAAGTAATATTTAGTTAAAACGCAGTTAAGTAGTGGTTTAGGGTCGATGTCTTTAAGTAAAATGTCGGTAGCAATTCCATCAATGAAGGCTTCAACAAGACGCGCCTCGGAAACTGGATTTCGATAATTCAAGTCAGCAAAAGCGTCTGCAAGGGAAGCGCGAAATTCAATCATACCATCTGTCTCCATTGAGCCGCGTTGCCATTTGAGCGAATAAACCAAACGCCAAAAATTGTACTCACTTGGATCAATGGTGAATGGAAGTTCAAGCGCTTTTCGAATGCGTTTTTTTGGATCTTCTTCGAGAATGATGGAGCCGAAATAAACCTGTGCTTTTTCCATGCCACGTTCAAGAATCGCATGTAGAAGTCCCTCTTTGTTAGTGAAATGTCGGAAGATCAAGCCTTCAGAAACACCCGCAGCTTTGGCAATTTTACTCGTCGATGTTGCTTCCACGCCGTATTGCGCGAAGAGTTCGAGTGCCGTGTTGATAATGTTTTCTTGCTTTTCAGTCATTAAAGTGAGTAATCACTTACAAATATACGCATAAGTTTGTAACGACGATGATTCCTGAAATTATTTATTTAGCTAAAGATGTTTCAAACGGTAGGTCATAAAACAACAAACGACCTCATGAAAATGAAGCCGTTTGGTGAATTGATTTTGTTTTTAGATCTAATTATCTCCCTCTAAAATGTAGGTAAAGATTAAAGGCGCACAATGGTAGCATCCGATTCAATGATGAATTTTGGCGTGTCGATGTCCAATTTCCCCCACGTAATTTTTTCATTTGGAACGGCTCCAGAATAAGATCCGTAGCTCGTTGTAGAATCTGAAATTTGACAGAAATAACTCCAAAACGGTGTGTCAGTGCGCTCCATGTCTTGGTACAACATCGGTACAACGCAAATTGGGAAATCTCCAGCAATACCTCCTCCAATTTGGAAGAATCCAATGCCTTTATCTTCCGCAGTTTCGGTATAATAATCCGCAAGCCACATCATGTATTCGATCCCCGATTTCATTGTAGACGCTTTCAATTCTCCCTTCAAGCAGTAGGAAGCAAAAATATTTCCCATTGTGGAATCTTCCCAACCGGGAACAATGATTGGCAAGTTTTTCTCTGCTGCCGCCAACATCCACGAATTTTTCGGATCAATCTCATAGTACTGCTCGAGTACACCAGAAAGAATTAATTGATACATGAACTCGTGCGGGAAATAACGTTTACCTTCTTCCTCCGCTTTTTTCCAAATCGCGAACACGTGTTTTTGCAAACGGCGAAATGCTTCCTCTTCAGGAATACACGTATCTGTAACGCGGTTCATTCCTCTTTCGAGCAAGTCCCATTCTTCTTTTGGCGTTAGATCCCGGTAATTTGGAACACGTTCGTAGCTATTGTGCGCCACTAAGTTCATTAAGTCCTCTTCCAAATTGGCGCCGGTACATGAAATGACTTGTACTTTGTCTTTGCGGATCATTTCTGCTAAAGAAATTCCAAGTTCAGCAGTACTCATCGCACCAGCTAAGGAAATCAGCATTTTTTTTCCAGATTTGAGGTGATCCTCATACCCTCGAGCGGCGTCAAGCAATGCAGCTGCGTTGAAATGCAGGTAATGTTTTTCGATAAAATCTCTAATGGGTTGTGCCATTTTATAGGTGGAATTTGTAAGAAAGAAGTTTGTAATACAATTTAGCGGCCATGAAATCCGGTGCTGAAAATTCTTGGAGTGGTGCCAATTCTACGATGTCAAATCCAACGACATTGCATTTTTTGAACACCATTTTCATGAGATCAAGTGTTTCGTTCCAAAACAAACCTCCTGGTTCTGGTGTACCAGTAGAGGGCATGATGCTCGGATCGAACGCGTCGAGATCGATGGTGATATAAACGTTTGAACCCAAACAGCTCACAACGTCTTCCATCCAATTCTGATTCGACCGAATTCTATAACTCGTAAATAACTTTTCTTTGTTCAGGAATGGTAATTCCACGGTGTCCATACTTCGAATCCCAACTTGCACAAGATTCGTCGATTTCGATGCCGCATGAAGTGCACACGCGTGGTTGCATTCTGAACCGTGGTATTCTGGTCGTAAATCCGAATGTGCGTCCAACTGTAGAACAGTTAAATCGGGATATTTCGCTTGCATCGCTTTGATCGCACCGATAGAAACAGAATGTTCGCCTCCCAACATGGTTGGGAATTTATTCGATTCAATATATTTTTTAAAAGTTGCTTCAACCGCTTCGCACATCAATTCAGGAGAACGTTCTTCGGTTACAGTTGGCGCAAGATAAATCCCCTTTTTGTAGACTTCTGAATCCGTTTCAATGTCATACAACTCCATGTTTTCAGCTGCATCGTAGATCGCTTCTGGTCCCTTGTCGGCACCCTTTCCATACGTGCTTGTTCCGTCATAAGGAACGGGAATCAATACAATTTCCGCACTTGATTCTTGTGCGAATTCTTCGGGAATTCCTGCAAATGTTCTCATTAATATCCAAGTATTGCGAGCATTTCTTCGCTCGTTTGTTCTTTTCTAAACAGTTGGTGCTTGATGTTTCCTTCTGAATCGTAATCAATAAGGATATGTTTTGGTGATGGAATTAAACAGTGCTTGATTCCTCCGTACCCCGAAATAGACTCTTGGTATGCTCCGCAATTGAAAAAACCGACATGAAGTGGTCTATCTTTCTTGAATTCAGGTAGATAAATCGCGTTGATGTGTTGTTCAGAATTGTAATAATCGTCGCTGTCACATGTCAAACCTCCCAAGAAAACCCGTTCATATTTGTCTTTCCAACGGTTGATAGGCAACATAATGAATCGCTTGTTGATCGCCCACGTGTCTGGTAGCGTAGTCATAAATGACCCATTGATCATGTTCCAATGCTCTCTATCGTTCTGGCGCTTTTGATCCAAAATGGTGAAAACCATTCCGCCTGATTCGGATACGGTAAACGAACCAAATTCCGTAAAAATATCAGGATGTTTGGCACGTACGCTATTCGCAGAAGTTTTGATTTGAAGTACAATTTCATCGATCATGTATTGATAATCGAATTCGAAAGCGAGCGAATTTTTAACTGGAAAACCGCCACCAATGTTGAGGTATTTCACGTCTGCACCTTCACGAATAAGCACAGAATAAACATCAGCGAATTTGCGGAGCTCATTCCAGTAGTATGCATTGTCGCGAATTCCTGTGTTTACAAAGAAATGCAGCATCGACAGCTTGAACTTCTTGTGTCCTTTGATTTTCCATTTGTAGAAAGGAGCAACATCTTTGTATCCAATTCCAAGACGAGAAGTATAGAATTCAAATTTCGGTTCCTCTTCAGATGCGATACGAATGCCAATTTCCATGGGAGTTTTGATCAACTCGTCGAGGAGTTCAAATTCTTGGAAGTTATCAATGATTGGAATAATTCGATCGAAACCAAGGTCTAACAATTCCTTGATTTTCATGATGTAATTTTCCGTTTTGAAACCGTTGCAAATGACGTATGTTTGATCTCCCAACAACCCTTTCCGGAAGAGAGAAATGACGATGTCAATATCAAACGCTGAAGACGTCTCGATGTTCGAATTGTGTTTCGCGCATTCTTCAAGTACAAAATTGAAATGCGAGCTTTTTGTGCAATAGCAATACCTGTATGCTCCCTCGTAATTGAGTTCAGTCATCGCATTTTTGAACCAAGTACGGCATTTTTCGATTTGCATCCCAATTTGGGGAAGGAAGGTAAATCGAAACGGCGTCCCATACTCTTCCACGAGAGACATCATGTCTATTCCTCGAAAGAACAACGCATTGTTTACAACATCAAATTCTTCCTGAGGAAATTCGAATGTTTGTTCAATTAGGTCTTGGTACTTATTCTTCATCTCCTAGGTCGTCCGCCTCGTCTCCAACATCGATATCATCGTCTGGATCCGAATCGTCATTATCATCATCGTCGTCGTCCGCAGAGGAGAACTTGGATGCTTTAATCGTTGTAACAGGAATGAGGTACGTTACCTCTTCCGCTTCATCGTCGTATATCACACCGTCCTCAATTTCGCCTTGAAAGGGAAACGTGGCACGTCCCAAAGCTCCTTCTTGATAGAGAGCATAAATCTCTTCTTGCAAGCTTTCTGGAAATTTGGCAAATCCTTTAATTACCTTTTTCATCTTTGTTTTTTACTCGGTATTTCAATGCAAATGTTCGGAAAAAAGTGAAAGTTTGTATCAATTAGAAGTTATTAAGTAAATATTCATACATTTGATAATAATGGCAGCTAATTTTACTAAAAATGGACATAATTGACCAAAGAATCCTTGAAATTCTCCAAACAGATTCAATGAAGACCGCCAAGGAAATGGCATCAGAACTCTCTTTGACGACCACTCCTATCTATGAACGGATAAAAAAACTCGAAGCGGCAGGATTTGTAAAGCAATATGTGGCACTTTTGGATGCTGATTTGCTCGGAAAAAACATCATTGTCTTTATGAATATCACCATAAAAGACCATCACTTGGAGGATAGGAAAAAATTTGTCGATCAAATGGAGTCACTTCCTGCTGTGGTGGAGTTTTATCATACATCTGGAAATTTCGATTTTTTGGTGAAGGTGCGCTTTGCGAGCATCAAGGAATACCGTGATTTTTTGGTAAATGAAGTCGCTTCAATCCATAACATTGGGGACATTGACAGTCAAATTGTACTGGAAGAAATAAAGTACTCAACGAAGATTATTTTCTAGATACCATCCTTATCCAACTGTAGGAGTGTGAAGCGAGAAATTGATGTGACTTTTTTGACGTGATCCAATTCACTGTAAAAGGATCCGTTTTGATGCGTGTTCCTATTGAACGCGCAGAAATCTCTATCTTTGCGGTCTGATTGTATCATTATGGAGAAGGAAATTGCGATAAGAAGTGGAGGAGTATGTGAATTGTGTGGATCAAATGAGCCACTTCAAATTTATGTAGTGACGCCAAAAAATGGTACTTCAATTGATCACTGTATCCATATTTGCGGCAACTGCGCACCTCAGGTGAAGGGGGAAGTTGAACTCACGCCGAATCACTGGCGATGCTTAAATGATAGCATTTGGAGTGAAGTGGGTGCGGTTAAAGTTTCTGCTTGGCGATTGCTAACCGCTTTAAAATCGGAAGGATGGGCTAACGACCTACTCGAGATGATGTATATGGATGAGGAAGTTGAAGCTTGGGCGAAATCCGGCGTTCAAACGGAAGATGCAATTGTGCACATAGATAGCAATGGGGTCCAACTGCATGCGGGTGATTCGGTTGTTCTCATCAAAGATTTGAAAGTGAAGGGAGGGAATTTCACTGCCAAACGTGGAACTGCTGTTCGGAATATCATACTCGTACACGACAATGCGGAGCAAATTGAAGGAAAAGTGGAAGGACAGCGGATTGTAATCCTCACACAATACGTGAAGAAATAATGGATTCGGAATGAATTCTAGCCTTGTATTTGTTTTCCTTTCGGGATTATTAACCTACAACTTCTTCTGTTTTCGGTCAATTTTTGGCCATCCGATGGTAGATGTTTTTATTGGAATAGTCTCCTTGATTGCGCTTCTCGTTGCGATTCTGACCTTGATACGCATGAATCGCGTGTTCAAATCAGGCTATGGTCAATCGGATCTGCTCACGAATTGGTCGATGGGCGTTTTTTTTGGAATGATCTTTTCGGCTTTTTTTGTTTCGTCGGTTTTTTTGCTTGGGGATTTAACTCGCCTAATCGTAGGACTTTTTGGTTTAATCGGTAGTGCTGAATTTCAGCTTCCTGTTCGATCAACTCTAGTTGGGTTTCTCGCCCTATTTTTTGCAATTGTCCCCGTCTTCTTATTTATCTATGGGATGGCATGGGGGAAGTACAATTTTCGGATCCGAGAAGTGAAACTCTCCTTCAAGGACTTGCCGAAGGCATTTAATGGTTACCGAATTGTTCAATTTTCCGACCTTCACAGTGGTAATTTTGACAACTATTCAGCGATGGAACGCGCTGTAACGATGGTCAAGGAGCAACAGGCAGACTTGATTCTTTTCACTGGCGATTGGATCAACGCTAAATCCGATGAAATCATTCCGTACAAGGATTTGTTCCTGTCGATGGAAGCAATAGACGGTAAATTTTGTTGCTTGGGAAATCATGATTATGGTGCGCATCCAGCGTGGCGAGATCTCGATAAGTTCAAATACATCGGTGATGCGGTTCGCGAACATATCGCCGACATGCAGTTTACATTATTAGACAACACACACGTGACAATCACGCGTGGGGCAGACAGCTTTAAACTTGTTGGAGTTGAAAATTGGGGTAACATGCCATTTCCAAGAAAAGGTGATCTAGATGGAGCATTGAGCGGGGTGGGAGACGACGATTTCACCATTTTACTTTCGCATGATCCGACACATTGGGATAAAGTTACAATTGACCATCCAAAACACATTCATCTGACGCTTGCAGGGCATACACATGGCGCACAATTTGGGATTGAAACCAATCGATTTCAGTGGTCGCCCGTGAAGTTCGTCTATAAGCGTTGGGGTGGACTTTATGAAGAAAAGGGACAATATCTGTATGTCAACCTTGGTTTGGGATTTATTGGTTATGCCGGACGGATTGGGATGAAACCTGAAATCACTGTTTTTGAGTTAAGTCGCGATTAAAGCGGTCTAGGAAATGAAACAATTTACGATGTTAGCCGATATCCCAAGCAGCATCTAGCCAAATCCAAGAATGATAGAATTTATTCAATGTGAACTCTGTTAAAGAAACACGTCGTTTTTAACTCTCCAATTTGAGAATCCGACTTGTACGAGCACGAGTGGCTTGGCAAACCGCTGAATTAGTGACGAGTGATTTTCCATAGCTCGGGATCATTTCAATCAAAGCCTGTTTCCATTCGTACATACTTTTGTGTTTAGTAATCAATAGATTAAGTGTGTATAAACCAAATCTTTAAGGTGGATTTATTCTAAAGATTTCTCAATGTACGTTGCTAATTTTGAAGAAGTTCCAATATTGAACAAAGCATCGCCTTTATAGACAACAGGCGCGGTATTCACGCAAAAAACATGTCCGTCAAATGGTGCTCTGACCAGCTTATTAAAATCGCCATACGGATCTGTGACGAACCCAAGGATATCCTTTTTTTGGACTTTTGCACCGTTTCGAACGGTGAGATGAAACATACCAGAAAATGGCGCTCTAACCCAGCTTGATTTTGCAATCACAACAGTTTCGGTACATTTGGGAGGACTTGCATCGGTCATTTTGAAATGTTCAAGAATACGAATCGTACCTTTTACACCTTCTTGAATAATGTCTTCTTCAAAGATGGCAGATTTTCCACCTTCAAAAAGCAATACGGTTTTTCCTAATTTGGTCATTGTTTCGCGCAACGACTTTGGAATTATTGGCGAATGTACAATATACGGAGCTCCGAAAATATGTGCCAAAGCCAACGCTTTTTTGTCACGACTTGAGCAGCGAATTTGAGGCGCATTCACTCGGTCGGCTCCGCCAGTATGAAAATCAATCATGTAGTCAATGTGGGGTGCAATCTCAGTGGAAAACTGAAACGCCAATTGACTTGCGAGCGAACCAGATTTGGAGCCAGGAAACACCCTGTTCAAATCTCGACCATCTGGAAAATTTCGAGAAAGATTCAGATAGCCAATAACGTTTAGCACAGGAATACAAATAATTGTACCACATTTTGGCTTGTGAAATCCTCCATTGATAAGACGACGGATAATTTCAATACCATTTAACTCATCACCGTGAACGGCTGCATTCAACAAAACGACTGGACCATCTTTTCGAGCTCGATTCACAATGACAGGCACCGACATAGGATTGCGTGTGTGCAATTTCGCAACTTTGATTGAAAGTTGATAGGATTTACCTTTTTCTATTTCGGTGTCTAAAATTCTCATTAAACGTTTCGTTCTATATAGCGTATTATTTCTCTCGCGATGTCTCTACCAGTTGCTTTTTCAATTCCCTCTAGTCCTGGAGAAGAATTAACTTCCAGAACCAACGGCCCATGTTCGGATTGAAGCATATCAACTCCAGCGACTCCAAGTCCCATTGCTTTTGCTGCTTTGAGAGCGGTATTTTGCTCCTCGTCGGTTAACTCTATCACAGTTGCTGTGCCTCCGCGGTGGAGATTGGATCGAAATTCGCCTTCTTTTCCTTGTCGTTTCATGGCGCCAACAATTTGACCATCAACAATGAATGCACGAATATCTGCTCCACCAGCTTCCTTGATAAATTCTTGCGCAATGACGCGAGCGCCTAGTCCATTGAACGCCTCAATCACTGATGTCGCCGCATTTTTTGTTTCTGCTAGCACGACACCTAAACCTTGTGTTCCTTCCAATAACTTTATAATAATTGGCGCACCGCCAACAGCTTCAACGACGTGATCCGTATCTTTTGTGTAATTTGTAAAAACCGTTTTTGGAAGTCCAACACCAGAGCGCGCTAGAATTTGGAGGCTTCTCAGTTTGTCTCGAGATCGAACCAACGCTTGCGATTCTACAACAGAAAACACTTTTCGCATTTCAAACTGGCGAACTACGGCGGTTCCATAAAAAGTGATAGAGGCACCAATTCTAGGAATGATGGCATCTACATCGTCTAAATATCTGCCATTGTATCGAATTCTTGGATTCCTCTTTTCGATTTCAATATCGCATTTGAGCGGATCGACGACAATGACATCGTGACCTTTCGCTTTCGCAGCCTCAACTAAACGTTGTGTTGAGTACAATTTCGCGTTTCGCGAGAGGATGGCAATTTTCATAAATGAATGTTTATTTTGATGAGTTGTGTGCTTGCTTAAAAGAAATCAATGCTAAACGCGGATCTACAATAAAATGGTTACCGAGAAATTTTCTTCCCAAAAGTACGGGGAATTTTAGTCCCTTTCTATGCGCTAATGTAAATTCCACGCAGTGGTCTTGGTTAAAAATCCGAATGGTTGTTTTGATCGAGTATCGCAATGAAAGTGTGCCTGCAGAATTTTTCACTTTTCGAATGGTGTAATCAGACGTTGAGAAAGATCTTTCTTCCCTTGATACGTCCGAAGAATCATCCAAAACAACGAATTCCAAGTATTTTAAAGTGTCCGTTTCAATTTCCTTCCATGATTCACAGCGTAAGGAAGAAGTGTATGCTCCTGTATCAATTTTCACAAGCACGTCTAATAGATTGAAGTCAACGAAATCAACACAATCCCAACGGCCAATAATTTGTTTATCAGGTTTCACTCGTACGAAGATAAATGTATTTTGGAATCTGTGTATCTCACCATGAAAATTGTAGGGAAAATGTCAAATGAAAAATCACTTTTAGCGGAAAATACAATTGATGGTGAGGGATTTAAGTGATTTCAACACACAGTACACACACGTCGTCAATCTGCTCTAAATCACCTTTCCAAGAAGTGAAAGTTTGAAAGAGGAAGGATTGTTGATCCGAAATAGAGAGCATGCAGGAATCCATAATGGCTTTTTTGAATCCACGACTCATCATTTTTTTGCCTTTTTCACCACCAAATTGGTCTTGAAATCCGTCGGAAAACAGGAAAATTCGATCATTTTTATGCAATTCAATTGTGTGTTCGATGAATGGCTCAGATTTCCGATGATTGCCGATTGGCTGCTTACTGGCTTTCCATTCTTTGATTTCTAGCGTTGCCGCTCTGAAAATCCAAAGAGGATTGTTCGCACCCGCCCAGTTGATTTCTTTTCGTGTTTCATCAAACACGGCTAAGGAAATATCCATTCCATCCGCGACGGAATCATCGTGTTGCGACAGTTCTTTGATAATGATTTCTCGGCATTTATTGAGAATTTCTGAAGGTCGTGTGAGTTGGAATTCTCGTACTGCGCGATTGAGTGCATTGTGACAGACAACGCTCATTAAAGCACCGGGAACGCCATGCCCTGTGCAATCTGCTGCCGCGAGAAAGGTGTTTTCCCCGATCGTGTCCGACCAATAAAAATCACCAGAAACGATGTCTTTTGGGAGGTAGATAACGAAGCGATGAGGAAACGCAGTTTTCAGAACAGAATCTGGAGGTAGAATGGCTTGTTGAATTCGTTTTGCATAACTGATGGACGCCAAAATTTCATCGTTTTTCTGCTGTACAAGCATGTTTTTTTCTTCGATAATGAGCTGCTGCCGCTGGGTTACTTTCCATTTTCTGAAAAAGAGGATGGAGAAGATAAGTATGAGCAGCAAGCCAGAGCTTACAGCGATTAATATAATCATGAAGAGGCGGTCTTTTTCCTGTTCGCGGAGACGTGAGACTTCCTTTTCTTTGTTGAATTTGTAATTGAGTTCTAGTTCGGTTTGTTTTCGAGTAATTTCAGAGTTATCAATGCTGTCGCGGTAGGCGATGTACATTTGGTAATGACCGAATGCCGAAGAAGAATCTTCCAAGGCAAGATCAATTTCCCAAAGCCTTTTATAGGTGTACTTCAACGATTCTTTGTCCTGAATCGGAGTAGCAATTTCGAGTGCTAATGCAAAATACTCCTTGGCTTTATCGTATTTCCCCTGATCTTGGTATACTGTCCCGAAATTGGAATACGTTTCCGCCAATCCGATTTGGTTATTCTGTGCCAAGCGAATTTCCAAGGCTAGATTGAGGTATTTCACCGCTAAATCAAATCTCTCAAGATCGATGTAGACAGTCCCAATGTTGTTGTAGTCATCTCCCAAGCCTGCTGTATCACGAGCCTGAAGATCTATCTTAATGCATTCGAGATAGTAGTATTCTGCTTTCTCAAATTTACCTTGTTGCGAATAAGTAATGGCAAGGTTGTTCAACGATGCGGATATACCGAGTCGGTTATTCAAAGATTTACTGATCTCAAGAGATCGTTTGTGGTAATAGAGCGATTTGCTGTTTTGCCTTTGATACATATAAACCAATCCTATGTTGCCTAGGATGCTGGCTTCCATTTCCGGATCGTTTAATTTTTCTTGAATGGTTAATGCCGCAAAATACTCCTTAAGCGCCGCAGGATATTGATTCAAATATTCAAAGGCGATTCCTCGATTGTTATGGAGACTAGCCTCAATCGCTTTTAATTTGTTCGCTCGAGCAATTTTTAGTCCGCGCTCTGAATAAACAAGTGAATTTTTATACAATCCAGTTTCCCACGCAATTTCTGCTGCACGGTTGTATGCTTTTGCGTGAACTTTGGGTGATGTGCTTTTTTCTATGCTTCGAACGGTTGAGTCGACATCGTGAACTTGAGCGTTGACAATGATAACGAGGATTGAAATGATAAGTGTTAGAAGTATTCGCATCAGTTAAAGATATAATAAATTGACATAGTTTCTTTGACATTCTCCAAATTCATAGCTGGAAAACAATAAATTGAGTTGTAGGAATGATTTTGAATCTTACAGCATTTAGGTAACATTCCATTCACCAAATTATTGAGATGGGTGAGGTAATTTTCTTGCTCACTGCGAATGGGTGAATGTGATTTCATAAATGGGCTTCATTTGCTTAATATGAACTTGATGAAATATACCTTAGAC
>JBFYPU010000296.1:0-3335 GCA_041303175.1 Crocinitomicaceae bacterium
AGTTAAAGATCAAAAAATGACTTCATTGACTCCATGCTAAGTAGTTCTACTTATCAATTTTAAAAATTTACGCAGGGCCTCTCCGCAGAACTACCGAATCTTCGAATACCCTTGCTGTAAAAGGTATTCAAACCGATATGAATAACCTTGCTTTGCTGTATAAACAAATATAAGCAACATGAGACCAATTCTAGAATCATTCAAAAACCTCGCAACATTGATCGCATTTTTAATCTCTGGATTTTTCTCCTTTTCACAAGAAGGAGTGATCTGGACAAGAATCCCTTCAGCTAGTGCATTGCACTTTCTAAAGAACCAATCAGGATTGAACAGTTCATCAGCTGAAGTAAACAAGTTGATTACCCGATTTAAGATAAGCGAAATCTTTCAAGCTTTACCTGCTTCAAAGAATCCAGTGCTTCAGGAAGTATATCAGATGGAATGTTCGTGCAATGAACATGAGCTTTTGCAAGAGATCGCTCGCATGAATACCATTTTTATTGATCCTGAAATCGGTCCGCATTACGAAACGCTTTATACGCCCAATGATTATAACATTGCATTCGGTTATGACTATGCATTGGAGCTGATCAACGCAACAGGTGCATGGTCAATCTCTAAAGGTGATACTTCTATTCTTATTTCTATCACGGACGCTGGTTTTGACATGAGTATACTGGAGCTACAGAACAAGATCAAGTATATCTCTCCAAATATTTCCAGCTCAAATATTGCACATGGCACAGCAGTAGCCGTAAATGCAGCCGGTTCAACAAACAATGAATTTGGAAAAAGTTCAATTGGTTTCAATAGTATGCTGGAACTGCGTGGCATGAATTACAATGAACTTTTGGCGTCCACCTATTCAGGAGCAGACATTGTAAATGCGAGCTGGGCTGCTGGCTGTCATTACAGTACTTATGGTCAACTAGTTATTGATGAAGTCTACCAAAATGGCACCGTGATCGTGGCTGCTGCGGGGAATGGATCTACGTGCAACAATCCTGAAACAATGGTTTATCCGGCATCTTTCGCGCACGTTATTTCCGTAACCTCGGTTGGACCGTCAAACAACCATGAAAGAACGATTGGAAATCCGACAACAACCCACCAACATAATTTGATGGTGGATATCGCTGCGCCTGGATATGATCTTCCAGTGGCCATAAATAACAATGGATTTATTACCGCAAATGGAACTTCATTTGCTGCTCCACTCGTATCAGGAACTATAGCGCTGATGTTAGCGATTAATCCTTGTTTGAATTCCGATGAGATCGAATTGATACTCAAAGCAAGTGCTGACACGATCATCAATTCTGTAAACCCTCAATATGCAGGTAGAATCGGTGCAGGACGTCTGGATGCTGCAAAAGCAGTTGAAATGGCAAAGAACTTCTCTACTTTCTCTGCTGCAACAACCATCGAAACGTATTGCCAGTTCAACTCTCAAGTGATCAACATTACTGAAATGAACGGAGTTGCTCCTTACGAGATCACTTGGTCACATGGTGCTCCTGAAATGTTCTGCCTTACCGGACCTGCAGGAACCTATACCCTGGACATTGTCGACAGTCTGGGTTGTCGTTTTCATCAGGAAATTGAAATTGAATTAATTGTTCCTCTTACCGTAGCAACAAACATCCAATCGATTTCTTGTTTTGGAGCAAATGACGGGGCGATTGAACTACTCGTAAGTGGCGGATACCCTGAGTATTCGATCAATTGGTCGAACGGATCCTCACTATCACAATTAAACGGACTGGAAGCAGGTACTTATGAAGTGCAGATCACTGATTCCAAAGGTTGTACTTATAACGATTATATGGAGATCACAGAGCCTGAACCGCTGATCGTAGAGTTAGCAATTACACATCCAAATGAATTCTTCAATGGATCAGTCGATGTTACTGCATACGGGGGAACAGGAGAATTGAACTATTTATGGCATACTGGTGCAACAACAGAAGACCTTTTTGATCTTCAGGCTGGTGTATATCAAGTAACCGTGACCGATGAGAATGCCTGTAGCAACTCAAAAATGGCTTATTTACAAGTAATCTCTGTTGCGGGGATCAATGAATTGAATGCAAAAGGATTATCCATCTACCCAAACCCAGCTACAGATCATTTCACCGTAACAAACGAACAAGAGGAAATTAAAAAGTTACAAATCGTCTCCATGCAAGGTCAGGTGGTATGTTTAATTGAAGGTACAGGAAAAACAATGACTATACCTACGATTGATCTGGCAAACGGAAACTACAGAATAAATATCGAATTGACAGATGGTACATTTGTAACTTCTTCTTTGGTTATTCAGAACTAAGCACCAAGCAAGTTAAATATGCCCTTGTTCCATAGCCCAGCTACTCAATTGAGCAGCATTCTGCAAACCTAATTTTTTGAGAATATTGTGACGATGAGTTTCGACCGTTCTTGGGGATACGAATAATACCTCCGCCATTTCCTTGGATGTAAGACCTTTAGTGATCAACTTTACAATTTCGACCTCTTTCAATGACAGATCTTTCTTCGCTACAGAATAAAACATGCTATTAACATATTTATCCTTGATATCGTTTGCAATATATGTTTTATCGTTCATGACATCTGAAACTCTCCGCAGCGGATTAGGACGAATGAATCTATCCTGAAGAATCATTGTTTCAATATCTCAATTAAACCAACATTAATATACAGTGTTTCCCTTCCAATTTTATAAGCTTCCAGAACCCCAATTTCCTCTAGGCTTTTTAAATATCGCGATGCTGCTTTTTGGTACATATTTTTACCAATTTCATAACTATCCCATCTTAATCTAATTCAGCCTAGTCATTTTCAAGTCCTACAAAAACTGATTTACAAGACTTTTAAAAAAAACATTTCCCAACCTCTTCACAAGCTGTGAAAAATCCCCGACAAACCACATCAATTTTGCTCCATAATCTTAAAACAAAATCATATGGCAGCTTATATTACTACAGCTGGGGCTTTTATGCTAAATAGCCCTTGATCGCTCAACCTCTGATAAACGGCGTTCATCCAATATAACAACGCAACGTCCCTTTTTTAGAGGGTTTCATGCATTTAGTGTCGACTTTTGTTCTCAGAATGAACAAATTTCTTTGTATGGAAGCTAAAACAACACGGTTCAACACCGAATCACAAAAAGAATTTCAATCCGAATTAAGAAAAAGGGTTGATAATTATTTCAAGAAAAATCAAATCAGTAAAAACGGGAATGCACTACTCTATTTTAAAACGGTTGTGATGTTTTCACTTTACCTTGTTCCCTTTTTCCTATTGACTTTTGGCGTTTTTGAAAGTAAAGT
>JBFYPU010000297.1:0-5362 GCA_041303175.1 Crocinitomicaceae bacterium
CCCGTTGCGGTGAGGGTTGCGTTTTGACCAGCACACAGATTGAGATCTGCACCGGCGTTGATGGTTGGCGATGGATTTATGGTGACCGTTGCCGTTGCGCTTGTGCTACAACTTCCAAGGGTGTAGGTGACGGTGTAGTTACTTGTTGTGGCAGGGGAAACAGAAATGCTTGCGCTGCTGCCACTGGCTGGATTCCAACTGAATGTTCCACCCGGAGCTGAAGGTGCTGCGGTAAGCGTAGCTTGATCTCCAGTACAAATGCTGGTTGACGTTAAACCAACCGAAACACTTCCGTTTGATGCAATAACAACTTGCGCAGTATCCGCGCAACCGATGGACGATGTCACAATCACGTTATAGGTTCCAGCACATAAGTTGGTAGCCGTCGCACCTGTTTGACCAATTGGAGCAAGGAGGTTGTCGAGCCATTCGTAAGTATAACCCGCAATGGATCCCGATGCAGTAACACTGGCTTGACCGTTGCAAATACACGTTGCATCATTGTCTACCGAAGCAGCAATCACGAGAGGAGTGATGGGGGAGCAGTTGTTGTTGAATTGGCCGATAAAGGTGCTGTTTGCAGCATTGTTTGGACTTCCAGGGGTTTGGTTTTCGACGCCACATGCCACGGGATCCGCACAACCAATTGTCCAATTTGATTGCAGCGTCGGATCATTTCCATTGAAAAAATAGACGGTATTTGTCGCCGATGTGGCAGAAGTTGAACCACCTGCAAAATAGATCAAATTGTTTTGATTGTTTGTTCCCCAACACACGGAAAACACTTCGCAGCCAGCCAAGTCGACAATGCGCGCGCAGTCGCCACCATTTGCCAAAAGGGTTGAATTCCAATCGCCGCCGGGAGTCCAACCGCTAGCAGGATAGGAGCAGGCAATGGCGCCGGGCGTGGTGGTATTCGTTTCAAACAAACTCGTATTGCCAATCGGGACAACGATGGTGCAATTTCCATCGCTCAACGAAATGTCCGCAGCAGGCATCAGTGGGTTAGGATCCAAACCGTTATAAATCACAATGATCGTACCCAAGGGCACGCACGCCCACAAGGGATTGAACGAAAAGCGAACAGCTCCTGTGGCAATTCCTGCCGAACCGTGGTAGCCGCTGTTGTCGTCGAAAATCCATCCGCGAATGTCAATGCACGGAGGCGTTGTGTTCTGACAGTTGTAGGTCACAGAAGTGTCCACCACCACAAATTCAACGTATTCTTGATTCCCCGTTTCGCCTTGCGAAACTTCGTTGATGATGAGCGATTGAGCAGTGATTTGAAATGAAAAGAACCCTGCGAGCAAGAAGAAAACCGTCGTGAAAATTGAGTAGCGCATACTTCTCAAACTAGATAAATCCCGTTGGACGAATGGTTTCAAAGCACGATCGCTCTTCAAGGATGTCATTCTCCGATGCAAAGGTAGGGAAGATGATTGAATGGAGGCAGAATTCGTTCGTTAATCTTGTGTTATGATTTTTAGAAACGAACCCCGAACCCTAGCAATGGGCATCATTCCTCCCAAATACTAATTTGTTCCTCTTTTTCAACGGTTATTCCGGGCACGCCATTTTTATCCAATTCAACTTTACCTGTGACAACGATGTATTTGCCTTCAAGCTCCTCTTCAGGTTTGTAGCTGAAATTTCGGCGACCATCTTGCCAAATCATAATTGAAAAAATTTGCTTGGGGAATGATTGATCCAAGTTTAGAAATGTGGATTGCGATTTAGGAATAAACTTCGTGCTGACGACCTTTCCGACAATGGAAACCGTGCTCCCAACTTTTGATGCAGCTTGTGTGGTGTTGAAATAGCCTTTGGGCAATGAGAGTGCATCGAGCGGTTCAACGTCTCCCTCTTTTGCTTGTGTTTTCCATGCGTTGTAATCGGCTATTTGCTCAATCTTTGTTTCCAACTCCGCATTCAGATCTGGAAAGAAATCGATTCCTGTTAATCGCTCTAAACTGTCGATGCTGATGACATACGCACTCAAGCGTTCATCGCATTTTTTGTTCGGCATCACAAAAGCCATTCCCCTCGGATTCTCAGCCGAAGCATCCACAACAACTTTGTAATGGTATTCCGGTATTTTTAGCTTGTTGACCGACCGCTCAATTACGGGTAAGCCTGCATGCAAGATGGGTCCAGTGATTACAAACAACTGTTTTTTCTCTTGGTCCACAATTTTGCGAAGCAAACCTTCCAAGGAGGCCCACGATTCTCGATTGAACTCAGGACGCTGGGGCGTCATATTGCTGTAGTAATACGATTCACTCAACGCATTCGCCGACCATCTGAAATCGGCTGATGGCGCTAAATGTCCACGATCAAAACCAAAACCATCG
Organism: Crocinitomicaceae bacterium; assembly: GCA_041303175.1. Taxonomy (GTDB): domain Bacteria; phylum Bacteroidota; class Bacteroidia; order Flavobacteriales_D; family Crocinitomicaceae; genus UBA4466. Next base: position 2,352 of record JBFYPU010000297.1, read on the forward strand.
TATTCATAGGTTCCATCGGCCGTTTCTTTTCGAATAAAGTAATCTGCCTCTTGCGCACTTTCACAAGAAGACGTCGCGTCCACTCTAAAATCATTCGATCGGGAAATCGTTCCGGAAGACACATCAGGCGTTAACACATGAAACACCCAAGAAGCCATTTTGTACTCGCAATCAAAACCCAAAACCATTCCGGCGTGTTCAATAAGTTCCAGCTCTTTCGAAAACTCAGGGTAGCCCACCGTTTTCATTGCTGCGATGCTTGCCTGAAGTTTCAATTGCTCAATATCCGCCAACAGCGCCGACTCCTTCACTTGCAATTCGCGCAATTCAGCACTCTTTTTCTCCAACTCACTTTGCCCAAGCGCCGAACCAACACTCAAGATAACCAGGGCAACACTTATCCACACCTTCATATGTCCTTATTGAATGCGCAAAGGTACTCGAAAGATGTTAATGGCGTGTGAAGAAAAGGTGAAGGGTGTCTTTTGAAATCGACGGTTAAAAATTTGTTAGAGATTGAAGACCGTTGTTCAACCACTCCTAGCAAGGTTGATGAGTACGATTGGAAGAATTGGTTTCATTATACGCTAAAGTTCTCATTTTTCTTTCGAGGCAAAAACGATTTTCAAGATCAGTAAGGTCAACTGCCCAATGGCGCTAATTGGAAAAATCAAGAAATATAACCACAAATATGCACCGCCGCCAGTATTTTCATTCCACATACTTTCTCCTGTTGGTGTATTGAAATATGCCAGCATTATTGGGATGAGAAAAAAAACGGCATTCCCAATGAGTAATGCGTTCGTCGTTAATTTCCTCACCCTATTGTGATCTTTTAAGAACACTAGGAAACAACTAGAAATTGGGATCAAAAAAAAGAGTATTGCTTCCATGAAGAAAGTTTTTTTGCTACATCAAAAAATAACACACCGTCAACGCCAAAATGATTCCCACAGCAACATACACCCCATATCCCTTTTTCCGTTGTTCAATAAAAACGGAATTGGAATAGTGATTTTTTGTTCGCGTTTCTGCTGCAGGAGCCTTCAAAATGTGTTCCGCTTCTACCTGATCCACTGCGTCTTTTGCTTCCCTGAGGCTGGAGTTTGATGTTTCATGAACGAACTTAATCGCTTCTATTTTTTTGTCAGCAAGCAAGAGGGAGATAATCGCTTCAATTTCCAACTCCACACCATTTATCGTGATTTTCTGCATAGCTTCATGTTATCCGATAAATTTAGCAAGAAAATCCAAAGCAGTTGATCCCGCAAGTGCAACCATTGTTCTGCAGTGCATTTTTAGGTGTTCGAACTGGCTCACAACAATTCGACGAGTGTTTGTTGCTATCGGATGGACTGGCTTATTTTCCAGTGGATTCGTTAAATGGAAAGACCAACGAAAAAGACAAACCGTTATCTACTACAAAATTGAATTTACCATCAATTTGATCAACCAACGATTGAATTAAACTCATTCCGATACCTGTATGTTGATTTAACCGTTCGATCGTGGCATCCGTTCCGTTATCCTTCATCACCAATTCAATTGAATCTTCTTTTTTCGTCAAAACGATTGAAATGTTCGGTTTTTCTGTATTGTGAAAAGCATGTTTGATCGAGTTGGTGATTAATTCATTCAAGATTAATCCTATCGGAATCGCAATGGAAACATCAAGATCAACAGAATCAATCTTTGTTTCGTTTACAACATTCTCTTTTAAATCCAATGATTTTCTAATTTCAACAACTAAATCTGCAATGAAATCAGCCAATTCAATGGAGGTTTTGTTTTTATTCTGATACATCTTTTGATGCACCAATGCCATTGACATAATGCGATCGTGAACATCTTGTAACGCGCTTTGCGTTTCAGTAGAATTGGTCGCATTTTTTTGCATATTCAACAAACTGATCATCACAGCAAGGTTATTCTTAACGCGATGATTTACCTCAGCTAACAACACCTTTTGTTCTTCAAGCGCATTCTGAACCTGCTTATATTGGTGTCGATAGGTAGAAATGATCACAAAGGAATAAACCAGCGAACACACGAACAGAATGTAAAAATTCAATTCACGCTGGTTTTTTGCAACGAGAGAAGTATCGATAAACCCTTCGAACCAATTTAGCTTGTAACTGATCAATACGAAAAGAATACAGGAAATTGTAGAATAGAGGCTTACTTTATAATAAGCTTTCGCATTCTCTTTGCGGTACAACAATGACAGTCCCATGATATTCAACACAAATAACATGTGCGTATACGTATCTTCACCTGTTCGAAGCGAATATACAGCTAGGAGCACTGAACTCGTAATAAAAAGGAGCGTAATAGCCGTTAACATTTTCCGGATATAATTCAAATAGATACCAAGTGAAAACAACGGCAATGAAAGCAAGGTGTATAAACTAGACTCGTTATTTTGAGCAAAATAGCCAAAAAGAGTCGCCAGCAAAACACAAACAAATGCATTCGCAGCCAATAAATTTACTGTTCGAATCATTTTTATATCTGCCAAATCTTGGTTAGGATAGACACCAATATTCAATAATGACTTGAGTAAATTCATTGTTATTCTGTTTTTGCAAATGTATTTGAATAAATTCAATCTGAACAATTGACGGGTTCCAAATATACCACGAGGTGAATGCGGAGAGGAGCCATGCAAAGATCGTTGACAAGGCATTTGAATAAGCCTAAAACTCTTGAGATGAAGTCATTGGACGGATGACTTTTTAAGGTTTACTGGATAGGGTGAGAAATGGTAAGGGATTTTTTTAAGGTCTAATATTTTTTTCAACAATTTGTTAAAAATCGGGAATATTTCGCTTGTTTTGTAACCTACTAACTCTTTGAAGACGCATTTTCAATGAATAAAATTGAGCTCTCTCATTCCACGATTATATACAGAGAAGACGGTATACTTGAACTACATGCCAAGGATGATCATCTTTATTCAGTTAGTGATGTAAAGGAGAATGTTCAGGCCTTTGGAGATTTGACAGCAAAAC
>JBFYPU010000298.1:0-5757 GCA_041303175.1 Crocinitomicaceae bacterium
GACAAATCAAAAATTTGCAGTTCTGCTTCATCTCCGATATATCCACTCAACTCAATGTCAAACACTCCAGTATTCGGATTCGGGAAAATCACGAGCTCATGATCCAATTCTTGCTCTTCTACATTAACGCTGAAACCTACAGAAAAATTGTATCGGTGATAATTTCCAAAATCAGCTGGGAAAAACTCGATCCACGTGCCACCTACAAGGCGCAATCTGAACGTTCCTGTCGTTTCGCCTTGCGTTTGTGATGAGTACCAAAAACCAATTCCGTCGTTGTCTGAATCTTCTAAAATGATGCTGTAACAACCCGGTTCGAGATCGAACGTGTCGCGGTAGGTTGTGGAGTTGTCCAAGCTCGTTCTTTCGAAAACAACATTTCCACTTTCATCTTCCAATCGCCATTTGTTTTCATAGGCTTTATTGTTGGTCATGAATTGAACGTAAAATGGCGCGTTAATGGTCTCAGGTGCTGTAAACTTCGTTGTTTTCACGTCATTTTGCGGATACTCGTCCAAGTGCGTACTCGCGTGTTCCAAATCCCAAATCTGTGCAGTGAAGGTCTGCAAGCCGTGGTAATCGTTCCAGAAGCCTTGGTCGTTCACAGGAATTTCTACCACTTCTTTTTCAAGGAACGCCAAATTTCCAGACCAATCGACTTCCACAAAGGTTCCGTAGCTGATCCAAATTTTGATTTTACATGCTGTGAGCGGCTGAGCACCCGTGTTTTGGATGATCACACGCGGATTTTGACAGGTTGGGTTCCATTTACCGTAATATTCCCACGAATTCGGATTCAAAATGTCGATGATCGCCGCATCGTGTTGGAAGTTTGGAGCCGAATAAGAAATCAAATCGAGCGCCGCCACATAATTCCCGTTTCCTTGTGCGAGGTCACCCGCAGGAACGTCTTCAATGTCGTAATCCAACTGAACGGTTGTTCCAGGCGTGACGTACGGTGTTAAATCGTGGTCGTACTCTTTCACCAAATCACCAGGACACCAGCCTTCACGCGCATAAGGCCACGTACCTCCTTGACCAATATTTGGATTGTCGCCGCACGCTGTTTCCTCAAAAATTTCCCAAGAGAAACGTTGCACGCCGTCCACTTTGATGAAATGATCTTTGGAATCCCATTCGCAGCAGTTCACAGTTCCGTTGTGACCATGCCCCGTGAAGCGCGTTTTGATTTTAAACATGCTCGACGTATCGGAAAGCTGAACGGGCGTTGAAACCAAATTCACGTCGTTGTCCAAATTCGCGTACGAATAACTCGACCAATCGCTCCAAATCGGTTGACGGGAGTGTACATCGCGTGGTGGAATTCCTTCGATGAACGCGAAACGCAAATCAATTAATTCTTGTGTGTTGTGTGCCGCCAAATCCACGACATCTTTCAAATACATTTGGTAATCGGTCACGTCATAAATCCATGTGAAGCCATTTGGACCAAGGTCAAAGTTGATTCCGTAAGGCGTGATGAATCGACCAATTTCCACATCGTTGACCACTTCATAAGGTGCTTGATAATACGTAATTGGAGCGTTAGAATATGTTTCATTTACAGTAAAAAGTGTCGAAGAGATAACATTGTTTGATGCATCATAGACATTTTCTGAACCTTCTGGCGTTGCCAAAAACGCGTCCACAATTTCAAAATGGTGATTGACCGGTGCAAATTCGAACACGACTTCTGGTTCTTTCACTTTCTTCCAAACGGCCTGAACCGGATTTGCTGTTCCTGCCACCGCTCCTTGTGAAAATGCAATCACTGGACGATTCACTGCCGGTTCAATTCCAGCCTTCGGGTATTCTGTGAAATCAAATAAGCCGGTTGTGGAAGGCATCAATAAATAACCATTTCCAGTCAAATCATTTGCCCATTCGTTTTCATCAAAATCGTAATACACCAACAGATCCGACCAGTTTGGGTGAGCAGTAGTTGCACGCCGATCATACCATGAAGCAATCGTTGCATCCGCTACAGGCACATCATAAATTTGAAATTCATCTATTTTGCCTTTCCAGTTGTTGCCATACCACATATTTGAGCCAAGCACTAAACGGTGTAGATTTCCAACGGGAAGCGTCAAACCTGTTCCGCTGTGCCACACTACTCCATCTTTGAAAATTTTCAAAGTTCCAGCCGCTTGATTTTTCACAAATGCCCAATGGTGCCACTCGTTGTCAATTTCTCCAGCTGTCATGGCTTTATCGATACGATCATACCCGCTTCCTGCTCCGCAATCCCAGTAGATTCTGTTGTTGCTCCATGGCATGTGAATATTGATCACGCGGTTGTTCAAGGTGTCGAATCCTTCCAAAATAGACGTGTTCACACCAGAATTCCCTGTTCCTTTTGACCAAAAAGAGATTGTTACGTCGTTTCCAATTTCCACATCAGACAGTTCGAGCAATGCGTGTTCGCTTCCAGAAAAATTGAGCACACCGTTTTTACCTGCATAGTTCACCGCCATGTTTCCAGCTGTCGTTTCGCTTTCAAAAAGCAATGCATTCGCAGGTGCAACTGATTGTTCAAAGTAAAATTCAATGATAATATTGTCAGTACCATTCCACGCAAACGGTTGGTGAAACAACAGTTCATTTTCGCCATCCACCAAGGCTGCACCATTTCCCAAAGAACCACGTGTGAGGTTGTAAACCTCTGTGAATCCTGTGGTATGCATCGTAGTGATTTCAGTATCCGCTGTTCCTTTGAGCGAAATCCGTGGGTAATTCAAATCGCCATTCCCTGTGATTCCACCAGCTGGAATAAATAAACTCAATGATTGAAGATCACCCGCGCTAATTCCTGCGTTCAACAACTCTGTCGCCGTGATCATCACTTGAACCCGACCGCCATTTTTACTGAAATCGAAAGGCACCGCCGATGAACCACCAGTCGTCAACACTTGCGATGAAGGACTAGCTGAGCCCGAACGTTGCCATTCAGGTCGAACATAGGTGTCAATTCTATTTCCCGAAAACGCCTCATAATTGTACACCGCTGAAGACTGATAGTTGTTCAAAAACTGAACGCTATCCACTTGCACGGAATCCATTTGTCCTGTGTGGTCAAAAATTCGGGTGTACGCCAAATAATCCCATTCGCCACAATCGTATTGATCCCAAGGGGTTAACGGACTACAAATCAATTTGTAATACATCAACACTTTTTCGAATCGCTTGTCGTTCAACTCTAACGGAAATGTAAAATTCGCGCGACGTGTTGCAATTGAATCAAAGGTAAATGTTTGCACCCATGTAGTGTCTTGGGCGAAAGTCATGGAGGTCGAAACAACCATGAAGAGGACTAGAAGTCTGGCTCTCATAAGTAAATCGTTTGGACAAATATAACGATTTAGTGGTGAGTGGAAAAACGGGAAATGAGTAAAAAAAGGCTTATCTGTAAATCCTAAAAATCGGCAATAAATTGTGCGAAGGTTCGTAGAATGCTGAATGCTGGTAAATAAAATAGAGTTGCGAGCTGACACTCGCACGGAATGCTTCGTCATTCGATTTCTTCTCCTCAAACTTGCGTTTCAACTCTGGATCAGCGGCCAAAATCTCAACGGCCATATCTTCAAACACATACGCGGAGAAATATTCTTTCTGCTGCACGTAAGAATCGAAGTAATTCCACGCAAAATAGCTGTCTGGCATTTCTGGTTCCAACACCGACACAATAAAACGACGGTTGCGTTGATTGGTTGGAATGATTAAATCTCCCTCTTTCAGCATCACCATGAATGGATCAACAAGTTCGACCGACATAGAATGGTGCAAATAATGCCCTTCGTACGGACGATTTCCACCTTCAAATCGGAGCATTTTGTATTGTTGAATCTGAGAAAATTGATCCGCTTGATACGGTTGCATTTCGATATTATTTGCTTGAAGTCGCTCGATCACTTCTGTGCATTGTCCGCCAATCACGTAGTAGTCAGGAATATCAAGTGTGTCTTCTGCCACATACGTTTGGTAGAACGAAATGTACTTTTCAAACGGGCGATCGCGGTGAAATTTCAATCGAGGTAGACCTGTTACTTCACTGATCGGATAGCTGTGTTCGAATCCTTTGAAAAGAATCGAATCCTTCTTGTCCGTGAGTTCATAATTGCACGCGAAATCCGTGAGCGCTTGGTCGTATTCGAAGGCGGCTGCACGAGCTTTTTCGATATCATTGCTCTTTTCCGACATCCAGTCGATGGTCGTTGCGAGAAACAAAAACGTCGCCTCCGTTCGCTCTGCAAACGGCTTCAACATGTGCGTTTCAACGGTAAAACTGATCGAATGGAACAACGACGCGTACCCCATCGAATAGCGCGGCAAGTCGTTAAAGACACTCATCCCCTTTTCGGGCACGTCGTCCTCCAAATTAACGTAGGACATCAAATCCGTTTTACACTTCTCCAATTCCTTCGTTAAAAATGGTAGGAATTCGTCGTGCGAAATCTTGGCAATAGTTGGTGCTAGCCGCTCACGAACGGAAGAAATATAGGTCAATGTGTACTGATAATCTGCTCCGTTGGACACATGCGTATCGATAAACACATCGGGATCGAGCGCATGAAAAATCGTTGCGAACGTGAACATGTTTTTGGAGTCCATTTTGATGAAATCGCGGTTCAAATCCAAATTTTGGGCGTTGCCACGAAAACCATATTCCACTGGACCATCTTGATTGGCGCGACTTGACGAAGAACGGTTGATCATGCCTCCCACATTGTAGGAAGGAATAATAGCAATCACCGGTAAATCCTTGGTCTTCTTGCCTTTTTTGATCCAGTTTTCTATCCAAATCAAGCACGCATTGATCCCGTCAGGTTCGCCTGGATGGATTCCATTGTTGATCAATAAAGTGGTTGAAGTTCTCGCCTTTTCAAACGTTTTCACTGAATCCGTCGCGCCGTTAATCACGCACACATAGATCGGTAGACCATAGTCAGACATTCCCATTGCGTAGAGTTCAATCTCCTCGTGTTCGGCATCCAGCCTCGCATAAATCTCGATCAATTCAGTGTAGGTCGGCGTTTCATTTCCCCGTAATTGCGCGAAAGATGTAAAACCAAAACCAATCAAAACGAATCCAAGTACCCAGCTTAATCTCATAAAACTTCCCTTAATGAATGACTAAATTAGTTAATTTTGACCTATGAGAATTGATATTTTGACCATATTGCCCGACTTGCTTCAAGGACCCTTTTCCGATTCGATCATGAAACGCGCGCAGGAAAAGGGGCATCTTGAATTGCACGTGCACAACATTCGCGACTACTCCACCTCGAAACAAAAGAACGTGGACGATTACCAATATGGTGGTGGCGCAGGCATGGTGATGCTCATTGAGCCGATTTCCATTCTCATCACTAAATTGAAAGCTGAACGCGCATACGACGAAATCATTTACATGACTCCAGACGGTGAGTTGTTGGAACAATCTGCCTGCAATGAATTGAGCTTGAAAGGCAACATCATGATTTTGTGTGGACATTATAAAGGTGTTGATGACCGCATTCGTCAGCATTACATCACGCGCGAAATTTCCATCGGATCCTATGTTTTATCTGGAGGTGAATTGGGTGCAGCTGTGCTAGTTGATAGCGTTGTACGATTGATTCCAGGCGTTTTGAATGACGAGACCTCTGCCCTGACTGATAGTTTTCAGGATGATTTGTTGGCACCACCCGTCTACTCGCGACCCGCAGAATTTAACGGTTGGACTGTGCCTGAAGTTCTACTTTCTGGAGACAATGG
>JBFYPU010000299.1:0-32007 GCA_041303175.1 Crocinitomicaceae bacterium
ATTTTGACCAGGAAACGGACCGCAAAATTTTTCTCAGAACGACTGAGGAGTACATCAAGCGAATGGAGGGAAGAGGATTGAGTGAACACCTAACGATGCAAACCCCTGAACAACTTACGCAGTCTATCTACGACAAGTCTGTGCTCATCAATCCAGAAAGATTTGAAGCATTTCTTGCAAACTTGAACGATTCAACGCTGGCACTTTTCGTTAAAAATGATCCCGCTTATGTGCTTTGGACTGCTTTGAGTGCTGAGATGAACACGGAAATGGTGCCAGAAGTGCGTCAATTTAATGGGCAAATGGAGGCACTTCTCAAAATCTACGTTGAAGGAAAATTGACCATGTTCCCAGATGACAAACACTGGGCAGACGCCAATTCAACTCTGAGAATCACGTATGGTAAACTCGAAGGGTCAGCACCGCATGATGGGATGGCGTATACGGAACACACCACCTTACGCGGAATCCTTGAGAAGAACCAAACGGGCAAAGCCGATTTCGAATTGTTGCCCGATTTCTTAGAACTCGCAGAATCCAAAGACTATGGTGGATATGATCAGGATGGTGAATTGTGGGTATGTTTCACAGGCTCAAATCACACAACAGGTGGAAATTCTGGCTCACCAGTAATTGATGCTGAAGGGAACCTAATGGGGCTCAACTTTGATCGTTCGTGGGAAAGCACCATGAGCGATTTTATGTTTGACGCAGATCGTTGCCGTAACATCACCGTTGATATTAGATATGTACTTTGGATCATCGATAAGTACGCTGGCGCAACGCATTTGGTTGATGAAATGACCTTGGTAAAGAAAAAAACAACCAAGAAAAAGAAACGCTGCAAAAAGAAATGCACAGCAGAATAAGAAATCGAAAATGCAAAAAGGTGAACGAGAGTTCACCTTTTTGCATTTTCATCACAACTGTGTAAAAAAGGGAATCCTTGAAGGAATTCCCTTAGTATATAATGCGACTATGTTTTATACGTGCAAAGCCCGATCAGCCGTTGCTGCTAGCGCTGCTTCCTTCACCGCTTCCGAGTAGGTAGGGTGAGGGTGACAAATGCGCGCCATATCCTCGGCTGAAGCTCTATACTCCATTGCGGTTACTGCTTCCATAATCAAATCGGCTGCACGTGGCGCAATCATGTGGACACCTAACACTTCATCTGTTGTTGCGTCTGCAATAATCTTCACGACGCCTTGTATGTCCATACTCGCGCGTGCACGCCCCAATGCTTTAATCGGGAACTGACCAATTTTAATGTCAACACCTGCTGCCTTGAGTTCTTCTTCTGTCTTTCCGACAGCTGCTACTTCTGGCCACGTATAAACAACACCTGGAATCAAATTGTAATTGATATGAGGCTTTTGTCCAGCCAATTGCTCTGCAATGAAAACACCTTCTTCTTCGGCTTTGTGCGCTAACATCGCACCTTTGATGACATCTCCAATGGCATACACGTTTGGAACGGATGTTTGCAAGTGTTCGTTCACATCAATTTGTCCGCGATCAGTCACGTTTACGCCGATGTTTTCTAGGCCCAATCCTTCGGTATAAGGTTTGCGTCCAACTGCTACCAAGCAATAATCCGCCTCTAACGTCACTTCTTCACCTTTTTTATTTAAAGCAGTCAACACAACTCCTTTGCCCGTATTTTTAACACCTTGAACGCGATGTTCCATGTGAAATTTGAAGCCTTCTTTTTTCAATACGCGGGTAAGTTCTTTCCCAAGTGTGCTGTCCATTGTTGGAATAATTGAATTCGCAAATTCTACCACCTCGACACTAGTTCCAAGTCGACTGAAGACAGAACCTAATTCTAAGCCGATTACACCTCCACCAATCACAAGCATTTTTTTAGGAATTTCAGCCAAGTTTAGCGCTTCTGTTGAGGTGATGATGCGTTTTTTATCTGGCTCCATTCCCGGAAAGAAGTTTGGTTTAGATCCAGTGGCAATCAGTACATTTTTGGAAGAGATCTTGGTTTCTTTACCCTCTTTATCAGTGATCTTCACTGTGTTTTTATCAACGAATGAACCCATTCCGTGAAATACGTCGATGTTGTTTTTGTCCATCAAAAATTTGACACCGTTGCACGTTTGAGCAACCACATCATCTTTGCGTTTGATCATTTGCTTTATGTTCGCCTTGATCTCCTTCACGTCAATTCCATGCTCTGTGAAATTATGTGTCGCATTATGAAAATGTTCAGATGAATCGAGGAGCGCTTTTGAAGGAATACAACCCACGTTGAGACACGTGCCGCCTAGTGTATCATATTTTTCGATTATCGCAGTTTTCATTCCCAATTGTGCGCAACGAATTGCTGCTACATACCCTCCAGGACCGGATCCAATAATTGTAATATCGTACGTGCTCATGTTTTTTAGTTTATGTACAAATTTAGGATTTCTCTTCGAATTGATAGGGGCTTTTCGTCACTGTTTTAACCAAAAGAAAAAGTCCCGACTTCTTTCGAATATCGGGACTTCAATTGTGTTAATTCGGATTACATCTTGATGAACTTCGTAGTAGCACGTTGCTTACCAGCAGTCATTTTTACAATGTATGTTCCAGTTGAAATATCGGATCCATCTACTTCAATGGTTCTTGATCCTTTCGCCATATTATTCTCACTGATCGTTTTTACCAATCGACCTGAAAGATTGTAAACTTGAATGGTTACATCTGAAGTAGCTGCTAATTCAAACGACAGAGTAGTATTCGATGTCGTTGGATTTGGATAAGGCAATAAATTCGTTTTGAAATCCTCAATCGATGAACCGTTGTAGTTATTGTTGCTTGTTTCTGGTGTACTCAAATAAGAAGACGTACTCCAAAGTCCGCGTCCGTATGTACCGATGTAGATTTCACCTGGTCGGAAGTTACCTTCGTTCCATGTTCTCCATGATTGACGGACTTCATATACAGGCGTTCCGGCGAATCCTGTTGAGCCGTTTGTCCAAGTCGTACCACCATTTTCTGTAACGAATACACCTGAAGATGTACCCACCACAATGATGTCTGAATCCTCACGATCAATAATTGCATCGTAAGTTCCTGGGCTATTTGATCCAGCGATGCTTCCTACGTTCGTGAAACTTGGTGTTGCACTTGTTGCATTTAATGAACGCTTGATATTGTTTGAACCGAAACCTGTCAACACCACAATATCATCCTCATCTGAAGGATTCACCGCGATTCCTTGCGCATTTCCTCCAGCACTAAAGGTGACTTTGTTGGTGGCGGTTGGCGCTAAACCATTTGGATCGTAGAAAGCTTCGGTTTCGAAATTGGGATCGGAGGTGTAGCGATCCCCTAATCCGTCAATACGAGAAATGGTTGACCCACCTGTCGCTATGAATAGATGATTCAAATCTTTCGAGAATTCAATGTCAATATTATTGAAGGTTCCTCCTCCAATTCCACGTGCAACAACTCCCCATTGCGGATCTGGTGCAGAGAGTCGCAATGCATTACGTGTAGCCCAAAGTTCACCGCCATTGGCATTCACATACATCAAATACCATGATTGGTATGGGTCTTGAACGGTTACATTGTTCCACGCAACATTGTACAATACCGAATCAATCCCCATATTGTAGATCTCAGATGAAGCCGAGTTTAAAGCATAATAGTGTGTGTATGATCCAAGGCTTTCTACAACAACTGTATCTGTTCCTGTTTCGAAGTCCACAAGTAAAGAATCTCCAACGATTGGTGGGATCAATCCTGAACCCGAAGTTCCAAGGTGAATCCAATTGTAAAGACCTAGGAATACTGTTTGACCATTCAACTCATTGACAACTGATGTTTCATTTACCGCAGACGTATAGTTCAACGTGTCATCGAAATAAAGTGAATACGGTAGGGTATAATCGATGGTGTCACCTGTCGCCGCACTTGGAACCTTAATAGTTGTTCCAGCCGCAATGTTTTCACTTGGTGTATAGATTACGGAATCACGCGAATTCAAATCGTAGTATTCAGCCAAGAATATGCGCGTGTGGAACGGGTGATTAGGAGAACCATCTGTTCCGAAAGGATCGTAAGAAGATGGTAACGGTTCTGGAACGAATGACTCCATTGTTTCTCCACCGTCACTTGAGCGAAGTCCATTACCAAATTGTGATGTTGAAAATAAGATGCGTGGATTGAAGAAAGAGATTTCACATTGGAAACCATCACCACCAGATACTTCGACAAACTCTTGGAATGTAGATAAGGAGTGATCATTGTACACTGTTCCGTTATCTTGTGCACCTCCCATTACTGTTCCGTTTCTGTCAAATGCGATTCCATAGAATTGCGTGATGTTGTACCCACGATTTGCTGGGTACCAAGCCGTTTCAGGATCGTATGTAACACCTACACCACCATCGTTTCCAACGTATAGTTTCGTACCATCCCATTTCATCTCATGTTGATCTGCGTGCGCATATTTCGAAGAAGTTTGTGATAGGAACCACTCGGTCAATTTCTCAAACCCACCTGATGGAGGATTGTTTGTTGTTTGTTGCCATTTCCAAACATCAATTCCACCAATCAAAATTTTCTCTGGATTTTGAGGAGTAACACTTACGATAGAATTGTATGTCCCTTGATTTCTGTAGATATCTAAGTTACTTGGCGTTCCTGATGATCCAACAAATTGCGACCACGTTGCACCACTATCATGAGACACGCTCATACCAATCAAGTTACTGTTTGTTCGAACAGCATAAAGCGAATAATTTGAGCTTGAATTTGTGCTTGGGGAAACAGCGTATTCAATTCGAGCAGCACCCGTAGGCACGAGACCCGCACCAGTACCAGATTTATCTGCGAAAGTAGCTCCGAAATCAGAAGAAACAAACGTTTTGTTTGAGCCAATCGCCGCTACGATCACCTGTCCGTTTGGTGAACACGCAAGTGCTGAACAAGCACCAGAACCGGTTGTTACAGATGTTAATGCAGCATCACCAAAATTCCATTTTTTCAAACCGCTTGAGCTTGTTAACCACAATGTTGTCCCATTTGTTGGCGCAACGATTTCAGTCACGGTAGAAGCAGATGCTGTTCCTGGAACAACTTGCCAAGTAGCACCCTGATCTTGCGTGTACCAAACACCATTTCCATCCCAAGATTCTTGGTTAGAACCCGTTGCAACGAAAAGTGTACCGTTTGTGAACTGAGCCATCGAAGAGATAAACGGAGAACATCCGGTTGCCTCCCACGAATCAACGCGCTCCCAGCTGTTGGCGCTGTTCAATGATTTAAATAGACCTCCTGAAACACCTCCAGCCCAGATAATATCATTATCCGTCTTGTCAATTTGGATGGCACGTGTTCGACCCCCAATATTGTCTGGACCTTGTTCAACGAAAGTAACCGCACGATTTTTTTCCAATTTACTTACCGCGGCATCAATTTGGCGCAATTTTTTCTCTGAAATCCGAACACCTGTTTCTGGATCAATGTAACGCGCTTCCAACCACAATTGTGCGTCAGTAGCGGATTTTTCTGTAAACGAAGAGAGAGACTCTTGCGTATAAGCACCCTTAGAATCTGTTGATTTCCAAGGGGAAACGACGAAAAGTGCAGCTGCTGCTACCATTCCAATCGAACCGAATATAACATTGTTACGCTTCATATTTTGATATTATCAAGTAGTTTAAAGTTTATCGCGACCGCCAAATTACTAATAATTCTCCAACTAACATCAATTTTTGGAGACACAATTTATCAATCGTCCTAAATGTAAAAGTAGTGATTTCTCACTAGTATGAAATAGTGCTGGTATGGAAAAATCAGATAAAGTATACACGTCTAAATTAAAAAAGGTGTTTTTCAGCGTGGTATGAGGACCGAACCAAGGGTCCACTTTCAACATATCGGAAACCCATTTTCATTCCGAGTTCCTGGTATTCTGCAAAGCGCTCCGGCGTCACAAATTCCACTATGGGCAAATGTTTCGCTGTTGGCTGAAGGTATTGTCCAAGGGTTAAGATATCAACGTTCACGCTCCGTAAGTCAGTCATTGTTTCAATGATCTCTTCGTGTGTTTCACCCAAACCAAGCATGACACCCGATTTTGTACGCATTCCTCCTTTTTTCAAGCGAAAAAGCACTTCCAAACTGCGGTCATATTTTGCCTGAATCCGAACTTCTTTGGTTAATCGGCGAACCGTTTCTAAATTGTGACTGACAATTTCAGGCCCGACATCTATAATCTGTTGCAAATTTTCCCATTTGCCAGCAAAGTCTGGAATTAGGGTTTCTAACGTTGTTGTTGGTGATTGCTGCCGAATAGCGCGAACCGTTTGTGCCCAAATGATTGAACCGCCATCTTTTAAATCATCGCGATCCACCGAGGTAATCACGGCATGTTTGACTCCCATTGTTTTTACACTGTGTGCAACGCGACCCGGTTCAAACTCATCTACTTCGTCAGGACGGCCTGTTTTTACAGCACAAAATCCACAGGATCGTGTGCAAATGTTTCCCAAGATCATAAACGTAGCGGTTCCTTCTCCCCAGCATTCGCCCATGTTTGGACAGTTTCCACTCTCACATATAGTGTGGAGTTTGTGTTCATCTACCAACGACCGAACGCGTTTGTAATTTTCACCTGTTGGCAATTTTACACGTAACCACTTCGGTTTTTTGATCCGAACCTTGTTTTCCCCGTCTACTATTTCACTCATTGCAAGCACTTAATCTGTTCGTTCGCTTCTACGCTGATAAAAATCGCTAATTTTACAGCATTGGGCAAGCACAAAAGTACTTAAATCGAAAGAGATGACAACAGCGCGTGTGGAATATTTGGGCGGATTGAGAACGAAATGTACTCATCTACGTTCTGGGACAGAAATCTTAACCGATGCACCGGTGGATAACCATGGACGTGGTGAAGCATTTTCTCCAACTGATTTATTGGCAACGGCTTACGTTTCGTGCATGATCTCGATTGTCGGAATTCATTGCAATGAGAACAACATTGCGATGGTTGGCGGTTCTGGAGAAGTGACCAAAAGCATGGCGAGTGCACCGCGCAGAATTGACCGATTGGAAATCCAATTGGATTTTTCAATGAATGAATGGGATGAGACGATTCAAGAACGGATCAAACGGTTAGCTGAGGCTTGTCCTGTGGCGAAGTCAATGAACGAAATGATCGCAGTAGATATTGAGTATATTTTTTAATTATGGGAGAAAGAGATAGAGAATTTAGCAGAGAACGCTATAGAGATTCGGATCACCACCGTGATTCAGATCGTCAAAGGGTTGCCGACCGTGGATCGAGTTACGAGCGAAAGCCGAAGAAAGTAGATGAATCCTATATATTTGGTGTACGTGCAGTGATTGAAGCGATCAAAGCGGAACGTGTGATCAACAAGATCATGATTCAGAAGGGAATGCAAAAGGATCTTTTTCTTGAATTGAAAGAAGCGTTGAAGGGAAAAGATCACCAACTGCAATTCGTCCCGATGGAAAAATTGGATGGAATCACGGAGCAAAATCATCAAGGTGTGATCGCCATGGCTTCTCCTGTTTTATACCATAAGGTAGAAGATGTTGTGGAAGCATTGATTGCCGAAGGAAAAAAACCATTTATTCTTGCTTTGGATCGAATCACAGATGTTCGGAATTTTGGCGCCATCGCACGAACGGCTGAATGCGAAGGGGTTGATGCAATTCTCATTCCGTCTAAAGGATCGGTGATGGTTACACCAGATGCCATTAAAACATCTGCTGGAGCACTCAATCGAATTAAAATTTGCCGAACAGAGAGTCTAAAGGATTCACTGTTTTATATTCAGCAATGTGGATTGAGAGTGGTTGCATGTACCGAAAAATCGAAGGTCCCCCTGTATGAAACGAACTTGCGCGGTGCAGTTGCCGTAATTATGGGATCAGAAACTGATGGAATTACGATGGATTTGATCAATTTAGCCGATATTAGTTGTCGTATCCCTATGCGTGGTGAAATTGCTTCGCTCAATGTGAGTGTTGCTGCTGGAATGGTGCTTTACGAGAAACTGAGACAAGAATTGTATTCTTAAAAAAGAAGCTGTATGAAATTAATAGTTAGTGCTCTAATCGTTTTTTTTGCGTCAAGCATAACCTATGCTCAATTGCCAAACAAGGTGAAAAAAATGGAGGGAAAATGGGAATATAAATTGGGTAGTGGGTTTGAGGTGCTTGAAATTGTTGGAGATGAGCTAGTTGGGGTAGGGTACAGAATTAACCAAAAGACCAACGATACCACGAGAATTGAAAACACCAATATTGAACTGGTTAACAGTAATTTGATTTTTACATTGACAACCTATAATGTCATTGGAGATTCCATAGCCAAATCGGTTCAAAAATTTGTGGCGAAGGGAAAAAAGTTGACGTTTCGAAACATCACGAACCTGACGCCTTACGCCATTGAATTTTCGATGGGGTTTTTAAATCGGAACAAGTTGAAGATGTCTATCTATCACGGTCCCGATGAGGATCCAGTTCATCTTTATTTGACTCGGCAAAAATCCAGTTAGCTTTATTTCATCCACGGAATTGTTTCGGGAATCGCTTTGAGTTCATGAATATGCCACGTGTGTCTTCCTTCGCGATGGATGCGGTGTGGATCAAATAATATTGCTTTGATTCCTGCATTTTCAGCACCAACAATATCCGCGTCATAGTTGTCACCAATCATAATGCTTTCTTCTGCTTTCGCGGAAGCCAAGTTTAAGGCATGATCAAAAACAATCCGAGCGGGCTTGTTTTTTCCGATATCTTCCGAACAAAGCACTACGTCAAAGTACTGTTTCAAACCGCTTTTTTCTAATTTAATGTGCTGGACTTCACTGAAACCGTTGGTGATAATGTGCATGGCATAATTATCATTCGCTAGCTTGTCAAGCGTTTCAAAGGTATCTGGAAACACCAGGGTTTGGCGCGGAGAAAGTGCCACATAATCATCTGCAATGGCAGTTGCTAAGGGTTTGTTTTTTACACCGAAATGGGTGAGTGTATCGTGAAACCGTCTCACGCGTAAATCCTCTTTGGTGATTTTACCTTTCCCGTATTGATCCCACAATTCACCGTTCACCTTTTTATATTTGGTATGAAACGATTGAAACGACCGTAAATGATTGCCCAAGTTAAGGTTCTCATAAATCATAGACAAAGCGGTTTCAGAATTTCGATCAAAATCCCACAACGTTCGGTCTAAATCAAAGAAAAGGTGTTTCATCCCATGAAAAGATAGGCGATGCTGGTCATGACAAGACCGTTAAAAAACATTCCTAAGACAATAATAGGAAAGGTGAGCTTTTTATGCCCATAAAATTTCGCAGTAATAATACTTCCAATTGGCACCGATAAAAATAGTGGAACCCACATCGCTGTGCCGAAAATTCCCAATTTCAATTTTAGACGAACAATGAACTTATTCATCCGGGTAAATTTGCGCTTCTCAACGATTTCTTTTCCTTCATCGAGACATTTTTTCCGATAGTCTGCACGCTTTTGGATAGCACGGTGCATAAAATAATTGGCGGAAAAATAAAAAACGAACGCCCCGAAAACGCCTCCAGCCACACACGATAAATAGGTCTCAAGAAATGTTAAACCCAATTTGGGGCCTCCAAGTGGGGTGATCAAAAATTTAATAATCGAGAATAAAAAGAGACCTGAAAGTTTTGTCCAATACATTTCCTAGAATTTTTCACCGTAAGCCAAGTCACCTGCATCGCCAAGTCCAGGAACGATGTACGATTGTGCGGTCAATTCGGCATCGACGGCTCCTACATAAAACTCCGTGTTTTCAGGCATGTGCGCTCGACAATAGTCCAAAGCATCAGGCGTTGCAATGGCAGCCACCACATACGTTTTGAACGGAATCCCTTGCTTTAGCATGGCTTTGTATACCGTAACCATGGAGCTTCCTGTGGCCAACATAGGATCACTGATAATTAGAATGCGGTCATCAATTTTTGGGGAGGCCAAATATTCAACATAAATCTCAAAATCTTCCGCCGTGGAATGCTTGCGATACGCCGAAACAAATGCACTTTCTGCGCGATCAAAATAGTTCAATAATCCTTGGTGCATGCCCAAACCTGCGCGCAAAATTGTCGCCAAAACGGGTTGCGATTTTAAAACAGGAATGTCGATTTCACCTAATGGCGTAGTCACCAATCTGTCCTCATACTGTAAACTTTTTGAGAGTTCATATCCCAAAACTTCGGCGATTCGTTCCAAATTGCGACGAAACCGCAAAGAATCTTTTTGAATGTCGATATCCCGAAGCTCCGACAAAAATGTCGATAGAATGGATGGAGTATTGGAAAGGGTATGAACCATGTTTGTCTACTTTATGGTAAAGTTAGTGGATTTTCCTTACATGGTGAATGCATTAACAAGATTTCGCATTCCCCAATTTTTTGGTGATTCTGATCGAAGCATTTGCTTGAATTCACCCGACTATCGTTAATCTTTGATTATTTTTGTAGCATGGAGAACAAATCCAAGCTGAATGTCAATGTTTTTAGACGATTACTCTCGTATTGGAGACTGTACAAGCGCCTGTTTTTGATCGCGATCCTATGTACCATCATTCTTGGTGTGCTTGCACCGCTTCGACCCTATATTGTTGGAGATGTAGTGTCCGAATACATCAGTAAATCGCAGAATGAATCCATGCTTCTCAAATGGACGCTCATTGTGACGGTAATGCTCATTTTTGAGGGGCTTTTCCAATTTTTATCGACCTATTTTTCCAATCTATTTGCACAGTCCATTATCCGAGATCTGCGCAAAGAACTGATGGCGAAAATTCTCACGTTTCGGATGAGCTATTTTGACCGCACGCCAATTGGTGCGTTAGTGACCCGATTGGTATCGGATCTTGAGGCGATTACAGAAGTTTTTTCCGCTGGATTGATGAGTGGTTTGGGAGATGTACTCGCTGTTGTCATCGCTGTGTTTGGAATGTTTATTCTCGATTGGCAAGTGACACTTTTGATTTTAATTCCCATTCCCATCCTGCTTTTTGCAACGCGCATTTTTGCCCGTGCTCTGAGAAGTTCAATGAAAATGGAGCGCGAAGCTGTGAATAATTTAAATACGTTTGTGCAAGAACGATTGACTGGCATGTCGTTGGTTCAATTATTCAGCCGGCAAAACCAAGAATACGCCTCGTTTCAAGAAATCAATGCGTTGCATCGTAAATCACATGTGAAAGCGATTTGGGCGAACTCCATTTTTTTTCCAATTGTAGAATTGTTGAGTTCCTTCTCAATGGCATTGCTTCTTGTTTACTGTGCGATGACCGTTCAGAACGGCGGTTCGAGTATCGAAAATGATCAATTAGGACCGTTTATAGCATTTACGTTGTGGATTCAAATGCTCTACCGACCGATTCGTCAATTGGCGGATAAATTCAATATTTTCCAACGAGGAGTCGTGCGCGCTGAGCGGGTTTTCGAAATCATTGACCTCGAGGACCACATTCAAAATGAAGGTAAAGTTACAGACTGTAATTTCGATGCTGACATTCGTTTTGACAATGTTTCATTTGCCTATTCAGGGGAAGATTGGGTACTCAAAGATATCACCATGACCATTAAAGCTGGATCAACCGTTGCGTTCGTAGGTGCTACCGGTGCTGGAAAAAGTTCACTCGTTGGACTGTTGGGCCGGTTTTATGAATACCAAAAAGGTGAAGTGACATGCGGTGATGTGCACATTCGCGACATTGAATTGAGTTATCTCAGAAGAAACATTGCCATCGTTTTACAAGATGTTTTTTTATTTTCCGATTCGATTGAGCAGAATATTACATTGGGTGACGATTCCATCACACGTGACGATGTTATTCAAGCAGCAAAAGCGGTTGGAGCTCACGATTTTATTGAGAAATTGCCAGAAGGGTATGACACGCAAGTGGGCGAGCGGGGAGGAATGCTCTCCGTAGGTCAACGCCAATTGATCTCCTTTATTAGAGCATATGTTTACAATCCGCACATTCTGATTTTGGACGAAGCAACGTCGAGCGTTGATAATGAATCAGAGGAAATGATTCAACGAGCAACGACAGAATTGACGAAAGGACGAACGGCTATTGTGATTGCACATCGATTGTCTACGATTCAATCGGCCGATAAAATTGTCGTATTGGAGAAAGGTCGAATTGTGGAACAAGGCACCCAGGCGGAGCTATTGGAATTAAATGGATTCTATCGAAATTTGCACGACATGCAGTTTTCGGAGGATCGCAAACGAAATGATTAGAGTATGCTACGATTGAAAGTGGGTGGAGTGCCAGAACATTTCAACCTGCCATGGAGAATGGCGATTGAAGAAGGCAAGTTTCGCGAGGAAGGAATTCAACTCCACTGGAGTGATATGGGTGGAGGAACAGGTCAAATGATTCGTGGGCTCGAAAATGAATCGTTGGATGTTGCTGTTTTATTGACTGAAGGTGGAACGCGTGCCATTTTGCAAGGCCTTGATGCGAAAATGATTCAAGTATATGTTAACTCACCGCTGCACTGGGGAATTCATGTTCCGTATGCATCAACCATCAATGATGTCTCTGATTTAGAGGGAAAAACCTTTGCCATTTCGCGTGAAGGTTCAGGGTCACACCTAATGTCGTATGTGGTTGCCAACCAACAAGAATGGAATACGAAGGAGCTGAAATTCAACGTGATTGGTGATGTTTACGGTGGGCTTTGGGCTTTGGAACACAACGAAGCGCAGGCGTTTTTGTGGGAAAAATATACCACACATCCCTTTACCGAGCAGAAAAAATGCCGTTTCATCGGAGAGGTAGTGACCCCGTGGCCCTGTTTTGTGATTGCTGTGCGCACCGAAATTTATGAGAAATATCCAGCGGAGTTGGCGCGGATGTGCGCCGTTGTGAATCGTAAGGCTCAGGAATTGAAAGAAAACGAAGACGCAATTGACTTGATCAGCTGGAGATACAACTTGCGACGCAGCCACGTGGAAAACTGGTTGAACGAAACCGACTGGAATTATTCAGGAATTGAATACCCATTGGCATTTGAAAAAACAGTGACGTATTTGTTGAAGCTCGGACTTATTAATCAGGAAGAATCGGAAGATTGGCGAACAAAATTATTTTAACATGACACACAAAAAAACAGGAGTTCTATTGATTCAGTTGGGCACGCCAGATAGTCCAAAAACGAATGATGTACGTCGTTACTTAAGCGAATTTTTGAATGATCCACGGGTGATTGATTTGCCATGGCTTGGGCGTGTATTGCTCGTCAATGGTATTATTGTTCCATTTCGCGCGCCAAAATCAGCGAAAATTTACAAAGAATTGTTCGACGTTTCAGGTGGTATTTCTCCGCTGATTACCCACACGAAAGCGGTGGCTGAGAAGTTACAGAAACGATTTGATAACGAAGACATTACCGTTCACATTGCCATGCGCTATCAAAATCCTGCGATGTATGACGTACTCGAAGAGATGCGCACGAAAAATTACGACCACATTATCGTACTGCCCTTATTCCCTCAGTATGCAAGTGCCTCAACAGGATCTGCCGTGGATTTGGCGATGGACATTATCCGCAAGTGGTGGGTCGTTCCGCAGGTGAGTGTGATCAATCAATTTTGGGACAACGAAGGCTACATCGATTCAATTGTTGAACGTGCAAGGCAATTTAACCTCGCTGAATACGACCATATTTTGTTTTCTTACCATGGATTGCCGGATCGTCATGTGGATAAAGTGTATGAAGGCTCCGACCTTTGTAGCGATCAACCCTGCGAGACGGAAATGAACGAAGCGAATAAATTTTGTTACAAAGCAACATGTTATGCCACAACACGACTTCTAGCGAACAGGTTGGGAATCAGCGAAAGTGACTACACGGTTTGTTTTCAATCCCGGTTGAATAAAAAATGGTTGATGCCCTTCTCGGATCAAGTGGTGGAAGAGCAGGCAAAAAAAGGAGCCAAAAAATTGCTTGTTTTTAGCCCTGCATTTGTGTCAGATTGCTTGGAAACCCTAATTGAAATTGGGAGTGAGTACCAAGAAATTTTTGAAGAACACGGTGGAAAAAAAGTGCAGCTTGTGCCCAGTTCCAATGACCACGATCGTTTTGTAGATGGATTGGAAGAGTTGGTGAGGGAGAGGATTTAATTTCCCTCTCTGCTAAACGAGCTCCATGGCCAAAGGAATTCTGAATTTGTTCTACTTCTTTTTTTACTGAAACATTACTCGAAAGTAATTTGATAGTCAGGGAAGACATGAATTGTTTATTCAAGTTGTGATAAGTAATGCTTATTCTTCATCTACTTAATCGGGCTCGATTTCAGAAATAACAAGTTCTTTTGCTAATTGCTCAAATTTGTTTTTATCGATGGAATAAACGGTGATATACGTCAACGGTCTATTTTCCTTTGGTGTAGATGAGTATTTATCGTAGATCACACACGAGAATTGATTTTCATCCAATGATTGTAAATTCAGCGAGTAGACGAGTAGTTTACCATATTCATCGGTCTCTTCCAGTATTTCCGCATTCTTTTCGAGTTGATTTATTCGAATGGTGTAGATCCTAAGCTCATCCATTTTTCCTTTTGCAGCTTCGGTTAACCAAGTTGAGTATTCGTAAATGATTTTAACGTCTTTCTCGCTGAAGCAATAGTAATCAACTCGTTTTTCTTCTTTAGTAGGATCGATATAATCGTAGAGTATATAACTTCCAATGTTGTCTCCTTTGAGGGTTAATTTCACGTCATCACGAAAGGTGATTGTTGGTTGTGCAAAAGTGAAATTCGATAGGAGTAGTAATGCAATAAGTGTTCTCATCGTTTTTTTAATGTAAAAATCCGATCCGATTTTATCGGATCGGATGATTGAATTGTGATTGTTGATAAAGTGATTTACATAAAATCGCTTAGATTAAACGTTTTACCGTCCATTGAACTTTCGACAACAAACAGCTTAGCTCCTTTTTTGCCACCATCATACAAAAAGATGGTATCACCGACTTCTACCGTAATGGTTGTTACTCCAGATTGATCAGGTACGTTTGAACTTCCTCCGGAGCTTGTAATTACTTTGTGATCTGAACCCGTATCATTTTTGATTTTCACCTGAATTTTTCCAAGGGAAATCTCCTTCTTGGCATTGGTTTCAACCATGTTTACGGTTGTAAAACTCATTAATCCCGTTGCTGCAAGCAACACTGCACTTAAAACTACTTTTTTCATATTAGTTGATTTTATCTGTATTCAGAATTTACATATGGTTTCAATAACTGCATCACCTCATCTCGTTTTGCTGCTGTTGAGAACTCCCAGCTAATCATGCTTTCCCCTTTTGCAATATTTTCTTTTGTAGAAACAGTGCATTGGAAGCTATTGCTTTCTATGTGTTTTTTACTAAAGGTTAAATCCGTTAAGTCCAATGTAAACGGCTTTTTTGCATTGCTTCCTACATCCTTAGTTTCCATTTGAGATCTAACCTTTTCTAAGCTTAATAGATTCACCTTGTATGAATAAGCGTAAACAGTGTCTGTAGTATTCTTATCAATGGAAAATTCGTAGAATGTAAAGTAGCTATCAGTTTTTTCAAAATAGGTATGCGTGTTAATGAATTCATTTTCTCCGCCTGGAATTTTGTCAACTGCTGTAAGAACTCCGAATTCAAAAGTTGCATCTCCACACGTTATAGAACCTTGCGCAAAGGAACATATACTTCCAAACGTCAAAGCGGCAATAATTGTTAATTTTTTCATTTTCATTTTTAATTGATTTACAAGACAATATTAAGAGATAGAGTGTTGTTTTTTCCGGCTGATTTATGAATAGGGGATTTTCAACTATGTAAGTATGTTTTGAGTTAATGAACAAAAAATCCGTCCCAATATTTATCAGGACGGATTGCTAAACTATAGTCTATGAAAAAACTACTTGCTTATGACAAGCTTTTTAGAAGTTGAAACTTCTGAATTGTTCATTATGTGAACAAAATAGATTCCACCATTTAATGCGTTTAGATCAATTGTCATTTCTTCGGTTGAAACGCTTGTTTCAAGAACTGTTTTTCCTGTCATGTCCGTAAATTGAAGTGTTGTACCGACAGTTAAATTGTTCAAAGTAACAAGATCACTTGCTGGGTTAGGGAAAACACTAATAACGCTTGTTTCAAGATCGCTTATTGAAAGATTTGATAAATTCAAGAACTGTGATTTGTAAGTACAAGTTCCATCAGTTACTATGACTTGATACATACCTGGCACTGTTGGAGTAATCGAAGGATCAGTATTGTTCGAAATTGGAATATTTTCCTCTGTATCATAATCGTATGCTAACCATGAATAACTTGTTCCAGTAATGGACGATGAAAGCACTCCGTTATTCCATGTTATAATACTCGAAAGATCGAGATCATTATCACAAATGTTTACTTTGACTAAGCCTTCATGAGTTGATCCAGAGAATGTACTAAATGTGCCCCCCAATAAATAAATACCATTCTCAACTTTTGTTATAGATGTTAATAGCGTGTTGCTTACATTGTTGTTCACACCAAATCCTGCAGGAAAAGTAAAATGATCTTTACCGTTATAATTCGTGTTTGCACCTGTAGTAGAGTATCTGTAGTTGATATCACCATTAAAACCATTTCCAACAATTAGCATAACTTCTTCTGAAATTTCTTCCATATCTGTTATGTAACCACCCAAAGAGTATGTGAAATTAGCATTTGCCGAACCACTGTAATCGAGCATGTTATTGTATGGCAACGAATTTCCATTATACGTTGTCACCGTTTGTCCAGAAACTAACAGGCGTCCATCATGCATAACCTTCATGAAATCAGGATATTCTGTAGGGACTGAAAATCCAGTTCCAGGATCAAATGATGAATCAAAGGTGCCATCAGCGTTTAAGCGACAAATTCCATTCACACTGTTTCCGTTGAAACTTGTAAATGTTCCTCCAACATAAATTTTATTATTTACTGTATCAACAGCTAAACATTTTACATCATTATTAAATCCAGTTCCAATAGTTGTTGTAAAGCTCGAATTGAAAGACATGTTTTGGTTTAATTTCACGATTCTATTTACGTTCGCACTTGAAACATTCGAATAAATTTGATCAAAATGGCCACCAATAATCAATGAACCATCTGCTAACTTAACGGCACTGTTTATTGTACCGCCATCTATATCTCCGCCTATTCCATAAAGAGTAGCATTGTTGTTGTTTAAGATTGCTCCAGAATTGTCAATCTGAGTTATTTTATTCATTGCGACGCAATAATATCCAGTTGAATGTGTAAGCAATAGTTTAGTGCCTCCTGAAGAGTTGGCTGTAAAACTTGCATCGAGCGTTCCATCAGAATTCAAGCGCTTTGGACCAGATCCTGTTACGGTTACGTCATTTGCTAAAACAATTTTACCATCATCTTGAACAATAACAGATCCAAGTGTAGTAATAGCTGGAGTAAAAGTGGTTTCAATTTCACCCTGAACTTGAGAAAAAGCCTGGAGTGTAATAACCATAGAAATCGAAAGTAATAGTTTATTCATAATTAAGTTTTTATTTTTTTCGTAAATGTGAAACAAAATTGAATTGTTTAGAGTTCGGTTTTATGATTAATCGGTTTCGACGCATAAAAACAGGCTTTGGATATATGAAAAAAATCCATCCTCCCCAAAAAGGGAAGGACAGATTAACAGATTAAGTGCTAGCTTATGAAAAAACTACTTAATTTTTACTAGCTTCTTTGTACCGATTACGGCAGTGTTGTTTAGAATTGTTACGAAATAAATTCCTTCGTTCATGTCTTGAACGTCGAATGTCATTTCTGCTGATGTAACACTTGTTTTTATCACCGTTTTTCCAGTCATGTCTGTAACTTGAATTGTTGTTCCTAGTGGAAGATTGTTCAAAGTAACAAGATCAATTGCAGGATTTGGATAGATGTTGAAGTCGTTCTCCGTTTGTTCTTCAATTCCAGAAGTTGAAATCGTTACAGTTTGGCAAGCAGAAGTATCAGCACATGCTCCATTCGTAACTATAACAGCATACGAACCACTTGCTGTTGGCGAGTATGATTGCGCAGTAGCACCGGCAATTGGAGCATTCGCGTTGTCGCAATTGATCCATTGGTAAGTTGCATCAGCTTGTGTTGCAGTAATTGTAGCGCCACTAATTGTGGTTGCATTGTTCACATAACACTGATTGTATTTTACAACGAAAGCGTCATTCTGGCCCATGCCAGAATAGATTAAAGTGCCATTTGGATTAGAACTGTCAAATTCAATATTATCATAACTCCAACCTGTAGCATAGATACTTCCATTGGGTGATGCAGCAAGCGAAGTTAAGTATTGTCCCCAAGCTAATTCAAATTCAAAGAGAATATTCCCATCGGCGTCAAATAAATGGATACCTCCACCGCCTGTAATTACTGCTTGATTTAGTGCATCTATGCTTAAAGAATTATAACTGTTGATTTGATAATTTGTGGTTAATTTAACCCAGGCATGGGTGCCGTTGGCATTCAATTTTCTCAAGAATATTCTGTGGCTACTGCTGCTTAGAATCGCGCTAAGCTCGTCTACGCCTGCGCTAGGGTCAAAGTCAATGAGGTTAGTTCCACGAATTCCTCCGAGTTGATAGATGTTTCCGTCTGCGTCCACTGCAACTTTTTCCGACAACAAGTTATTGCTAATACCGTTCACTTCATTTACCCAAACAAAGTCGCCTGAAGAATTTAACTTAACAACAAAAATATCCCATTCACTACTTCCGTTAGAATTTAAGGTTTGCGTTCCCGCTCCTGGGTCGAAGTCGATAGTCAATCTGAAACGACCACCAATAATGACATTGTTTGAAGCATCTGTAGTGATTGAAGTTACACTACAATATCCTGGACCTGTTAAGTTTTTTTGCCACATTAAATTTCCTGAAGGATTCAATTTGATGTTCATCGCATAATTGTAGGCGCCGTTGCCGGCATAGGCCGTAAAAATGATGTTATTGTTGTTATCTGCTGTGATGCCTCTTACGGTTTCTGTTTCATTTGGCAATCCATATGCTTGTGCCCAAAGCACATCACCATTTGTATTGTATTTGATAACAGTAACATCAACCGATGAACCAAAAGTTACATTTGTTGTACCTGCTCCTGGATCAACATCTATTGTCTGATTGTTACCATTGACAGATGTGGCGGTAATTAAATTCCCCAAATTGTCAACACACATTTGTCCGATACCAACCCCCCATATTTCTCTTGTCCAAAGCACCGTACCATCTGGACTTTGCTTTTGAAGAAAAGTTAAATGTCCGCCTGTTCCAGGACTGGTAAAATTAGCAACGCCGGCTCCTGGGTCTAAATCTGCAGATCCTAACAAAGCACCATACAGATAAAGGTTTCCATCATTGTCAATAACACTTTGTTCGAAGGACATTATAGAATCAGTGACATAGTGTTGAAAATAGTCAAAAGTCGGCGCTTGAGCACGCAACACAAACAAACAAGCCAAGCTTAAAAAAGATGTAATTAATGTTTTCATAATTAAGTTTTTATTTTCAACAAATTTCTCAGAAATAGAGCTCTTTTGAGGTCGCGTTTTACGAAGCCCATAATTTGAAACATGAAAGTATGTTTTGAGTTTATCAACAAAAAAATCCGCCCTGATAACTATCAAGGCGGATGATTACTAATATGAAAAAAAACTACTTATTTACTACCAATTTTTTAGAACAGGTAATTTCTGAATTATTCACTGTTTGAACGAAATATATTCCGTTGTTTATTGAGTTTAAATCTAGGTTCATTTCAGAAGTTGAAACGTTAGAAGTAAACACAACTTTTCCTGTCATATCAACCATTTGAAGTGCAGAACCAATTGTAAGGTTGTTAATTGTTACAAATTCGTTTGCAGGGTTCGGGAACATCACAAAAGCAGCTGTTGTTTGTTCTTCAATTCCAGATGTACCAATTGTTATTGCTGTGCATGCTGACGATAAATTACATGCTCCATACGATATAAAAACAGCATAATTTCCTGAAACAGTTGGAGTAAATGATTGGGCTGTAGCACCTGAAATTGGTTCGTTGAAATCATCACAATCTAACCATTGATAATTGGCGCCAACTTGAGTTGCTGTAAGTGTGTTTCCATTCACTGTAACACTTGAATTAATAAGACAAACTGTATTGCAGTTGCTCAATCCTGTACAACCATTAAATGTTATTTCCACTGCATAATTTCCAGATGTGGTTGGTGTAAAGGTCTGACTTGTTGCTCCCGAAATTGGCGCGTTTCCATTGTCACAATCTATCCATTGATAACTTGCTCCATTTTGAAGTGCAGAAAGTGTGTTTCCTGAAATTGAGACACTGCTATTTAAACCTACACAGAACTGGATGCAAGGAGAAGTTCCTGTTCCACAGCTGAAACTGGTTTCAATAACGGCATAGGACCCGCTTAATGTTGGTATGAATTGCAGGTTGGTTTCTCCTGGAATTGGTGCATTTCCATTGTTGCAATCGACCCATTGAATGGATCCTCCCGATGTTGTCTGAGCATTCAGTATATTTCCTGCAGCAAAAACGGTGGGATTCGGTGAGTAACCTAAATTTAATGTCAAATTAATTGAGCTGTCACAGCCGTTGAAACTCGGAATGGTTTGAGTGTATGAACCTCCTGTAGTGTAAGTGATGCCATTTAGTGTATAGCTGTCACAAGTATTAATCGTTAAATTACTTGCCGGGGAAATAGGTAGAATAGTTAAATCAAGTGTTACCGTGCTGTCACATCCCGATAGATTGATAAAGGTGCTCACATATGTTCCGGAAGTAGTTCGCGGTTGGCCACCCCAAAAATAAGTCCCGCAATGGGTATATGATGCTGAATTTGTTTCTGTACAATTTCCTTGGTAACGAATGATTTTACCGTTTGTTCCAGTGGCAAGACCTAAGTTGACATTTAAAAAATCAACATCTAATAAATTTTCTGTTGTACCAGAGGTAAAAGGCGACCAGGTTGAGCCTCCGTCAATGGTGTGTAAAACAGTTCCGCCATTTCCAACAATCCAACCTTCTGTTGCCGAAACAAAATCGATTGCATTGAGATTAACAGTTGTACCAGAAGTTAGAGTGCCCCAAGTAGCACCACCATTTGTTGTTTTTAAAATCACGCCATTATTTCCAACAATAAAGCCAGTTGTTGCATTTTGAAAATGGACGTCTTGAAGCATAGATGTTACACCGGAAGTTTGTGGAGTCCAGTTTGAACCTCCGTCAGTTGTAACATTAATCAGTCCATCCTGACCAACCACCCAAGCGTTTGAAGTTGTTGGTGCATGAACACTTCTCCATTCAATCATGAAATTTGCTGGAAATTGCTGTGTCCAAGAAATACCTGCATCTGTTGTTTTATAGATACTAGCGAAATTACCACCAGCAACGTATCCAACAGTTGGACTAGCAAATGCGATTTTTTTTAATGCTCCATTAAACCCTTGCCCTGGCAATTGTAAATTAAATGTTGCTCCTCCGTCAGTGGTTCGGTAAACATATCCACTTGCTGTTAAAACAATTCCTGTTGTGTTTGAAAAGAAGTAAACATCGTTCTCTGGCTCTGAACTAGTCGTTGAAAATTGATTCCAATCTTGACCGGCATTGAATGATTTTCTGAGCACTCCATTGTTACCATAAGTTCCGCCGGCGAAGGAGAATGTTGGACTGACAAATGAAACACCATTTAGAGCTGTATTGGCGGGTGATGTGACTGAGGCATTAGACCACGTTTGAGCCTTCGCCTCCTGATGAACAAAAGTGAAACTCAGTAAAGGGATAAGTAACGTGTGTTTTATAGCATTTAGTTTCATTCTAACATTTTTAGTCAAAGGACTAAAATTGAATGGATCCAATAAGCGTGAATTTATGTAGCGGAGGGTGAGCGAGATGAAACGAGGTCTTGGCTTAACGACAGACACAGCGTATTTGTTCAATTCTTTTGTGTAACGCGGATTCAATAATGGTTAATTCCCTTGTTTCATTAACTGAAATTTGTGTTTCATAAAACGAGTCATCATTTCGCGGAAATAAGTATCACATTTATAGGATGAAAGTTTCACTAGTTAAATGTGAGCATTTAGAACTGGATGAATTCCGAAAAAGGTAGATTTGAAGATGGGAATTAAGCATATAATTACATTTCTGTTTGTGGTGATGCATTTTTTTGGCTTTACACAAGAACCATATTCGCGTGTTTTGAACGTCTCAAAAGGTTTGTCATCAGATGCAGTTTATTCCATATTGGAAGATTCGAAGGGTTTTATTTGGATAACGAGCAATGATGGTCTTTTGAAATATGAAGGAAAAACATTCGTATCATTTAAAGAAAAAAATCAAAATTCATTTGCTGGAAGTTCGTTACAAGAGGATTCGTACGGTCGAATTTGGTATCAAAATTTTGACGGTCAGTGTTACTACGTTCAGAACGATAAGCTGACCGCATTAACTGGTTACGAAACCGGAAATTATTTAGAACAGTTTTTTACATCCGAGCACCTATTTGTGTATGAAAAATCGGCGATTGTCGTATTTGATCTGCGGACATTAAAGCGTATAAAAACGATCACGTTGACGGGGGACATTAATGGTGCCAGATTTACGGTTTGGAAAAATGAGTTTTATTATTTCTGCAATGGTTGGCTCCATAAGGTTTCACGAAAATTAGACGTGAAAAAACAAACTAAATTGCCGGCGGGATATCTACCTCAATTTAAGGTGACCAGTTCCGACGATGGAATTTACCTTCAGATAAAACGGCCAGATCTTCATGAGATTTGGAAGTACTCGAATAATAATTGGTCAAAAAAGTATGTGCTAAAGGAAGATTTAGTTATTCAGAGTTTGTCCATTATTGATCAAAAAATGTGGGTTCAAACAACCAAGGGATCGTTCGTTTTCAACGATTTAAGCGAAAATTTTGTAGAGCATTATTTTGCTTCTAAAAATTTATCCAATGTCATCAAGGATAGGAAAAAAAATTATTGGTTCACTTCGCCTATTGAGGCAATTACCATAGTGCCACAATTCAACAATTATTTATACGATTGTGATAATTATCAAGGATTAAAATTTCTTTTAAAGGATTCGGAGGTTCTCTTTTCGACTCAAAAAGATCAGTTAATAGCATTGAATTTAAAGAACAACCAAACAAGTGTTCTGTACCAAGGTGTCAACAATGCTGAGATTTATTATTTGTATCAAGACCCAGTAAATAAGAACACCATTTTTGTTGCGAGTGATGGGAATACCTATTTTGCTAAGAATGGAGATTTTAAGAATCCCGTAGCATTTAGTTATGCGATTAAGGAAGTCACAAAAATTGAAGAAAATTTATACGCGTATGCCTCTAGTGGAGCATTTGGGTTGTTAAAAGTTGGAAAATCATCGGGCTCCCCATTTCCGGATTGGTTGTCGGATATAAACTATGACTCAAAGGAAGAGAAGAGTGGAATTACGGCATATAAGTTGAAATCAAATATTAGGTGCAGTGCCCTGTTGTTTGATTCGCGATCAAAAAGTATTTATTTCTCAACAACAAAGACGTGCTTTGTACTTCGAAAAGGCAACTTTTTACAGATTGGCAAGGAAAATCCGATAGTCAATTTTTCTTCGTTCATGTCTATCGACAAGCGTATTTTTGGACTTGGAGTAAATGGAATTCTCTATGAAATTCTGCCGTCTTTAAAATGTGTGAATGTTTCAAATGAGTTTGGATTGTCAGGATTCATGATTCGACGAATTAGTTTTATGGACGAAAAGATCGTGGCAAAAACAGATAATAAACTTCTAATTCTGGACAGAAAAGGCTCGACTAAATTCACTATTCAAAATTTCTTCGATCTTCAAAATCAGTCATGCTATGATTACAAGCTTCAAAATGAATTTGCTTGGCTTTTAACAAACAATGGATTGATTCGCTGGAATTATGCAAGCCCCATGCAGGCGAAGGTCCTTGGTAAATGGATGATAACTGAGGCGACATTTAATGGTGAAGCTTTTGATTGGACAAAGCGTCAGTCCTTTTCTCAATCGAAAAATAATTTTGTATTCAAGTTCTCTCTGCTCGATTTTGGTTTTCAAACGATTGAAAAAATGCAATACCGCATAAATAATGAAGTTTGGCAAGATATTCCGGATGGTGTTCAATTTTTGAATTTCCCCGCTCTTTCTGCAGGGAGTCATACCATTGAATTGCGAGCGAACTACTTGAATGGGACATTTCAATCCAAGAAAATTCTCATTGATATTTCTACACCATTTTGGATGACAATTTGGTTTTATGCCCTACTTTTTATTCTGTGTTTGATTCTGGTTATTCTTGGATTTAAATATCAAATTAAACAGATTAAGCTGCGGAATAGTTTAAAGACTGAGAAAATTAATCTGGAGTCAGATTTGAATAAATCGTTATTGGCTTCGATTAAATCACAAATGAATCCACATTTTATATTCAACGCATTGAACACAATTCAAGCGTATATATACATGAATGACAAAAAGAATGCGACAGGATATTTGTCAAAATTCTCAAAACTTACACGCCACATTCTAGAGCTCTCGGAAAAAGAAAGAGTGCAAGTCGGAGAAGAAATAAAAGCACTTGAGTTGTATTTGGAGTTGGAAAAAATGCGCTTTCAAGATGATTTTTCATATTCTATTTCGCACGAAAAGATAGATACTTCTGGTGTTATGATTCCTTCCATGTTGATCCAGCCATATGTTGAGAATGCGATTAAACACGGCTTGTTGCATGTGGACGGTAAGAAAGAACTAAGCGTTCAATTTAGTATCGAGGGCGCGAACTTGTGTGTTGAAATCGAAGACAATGGAATTGGCAGAAAAAAATCTTCCAAAATTCAAGCTAAACGTGCAGAAAACCATGAAAGTTTTTCTTCAAAAGCAAACGAGCAACGTTTAAAGTTATTAAACAGTGATCAAACGATTGGAGTTGAAATCACTGACAAATATTCTCTAGATCAACAGCCTTTGGGAACAAAAGTGACGTTGAAAATTAAACTAAAAGAATGAGTAGAATAAAAGCAATTATTGTAGATGACGAGTTGATGGCCAGGAATTTAATTAATGGAATCATCGAAGAAAACTGTCCGCAGATAGAAGTGATGGAATCGTGTGTGAATTTGCCTGATGCCGTTAAGTCAATCCGCAATTATCAGCCAGATTTGGTTTTTTTAGACATTGAAATGCCGGGTCATAGCGGCTTAGAATTACTTGAGTTTTTTAATGCTTCTGAAATTAACTTTTCCATCATCTTTACTACAGCCTATAACCAGTATGCGATTAATGCGTTCAAACTTTCCGCGATCGATTATTTACTCAAGCCATTAGATTCTGAATCCTTGGTTGAAGCAGTCCAACGATTCGAACGTAACACTTCCAAACACGTTTCCTTGGAGATGCTTAGGAATAATTTAAAACCGCGATCAATTAAAAAATTAGCGATTCATACGGTGAGTTCGATTGATTTTATCGTCCTTGATGACATCGCGTTCTTGAAGGCAGATGGGGCCTACACACAGATAGTTCTTAATGATAACAGTAAAATAGTGTCTTCCAAGAACATGAAATATTTTGAGGAAGTACTGCAATCTAACACGAATTTTATTCGATGTCACAAATCATATATTGTGAATATACCTTCAATTAGTAGCTATATCAAAACAGATGGAGGATCATTAATGGTTAATAAAAAGCATGAAATAGGTATCTCATCGTCTAAAACAGATGAGGTATTAAGTATTCTGTCTATGAGAGTTTAATGATGCTTCATGCTGTGAAAGCATACAACAATTAGAAACTGCAATCAATCGATAAGTTCGTCTTGATCTACATGCCCAGATATTCCCGTAATCGATCTAATCTGGCAATTCACTCGATGGTATTCCCCAATGAATTTACTTTCTTTCGCTCCTTCCAAAATGGCTCTTCCTCGTGCTCCTGAACCTTGGAATCCAACAAAAAGAAAACTGTTTTTGGGATTGTTCATGTGGTTGTTGAGGTAATGAATAATTCGAACTCCTTCAATCATTCCGCATACTGCAAGAACTATTTTCGGTTTGTAATCCGCGACAACCGTTTATCCTCCGATCCACTAACGCCATAGGCAGATGTGAAGCAAATCCAGTGATCTAACGTTCCGTTTTTAGAGCGCTGCGCTTTCCGAGTATCCAACGAATCAGGAGTTTTTGAGGAAGTGATAGGGTAGATCTCGTATCAATAAAAAGTCCCGGTGAATTTTCACCAGGACCTTCGATTTATTAGTAACTCTGTCCATTACTAAAGCTTGAAAAAGTAAATTGTTACTGCGGCTCATTCCTTTTTGATTCCACTTGCGTAACCAATCGTTGAATAGCTGCTATTTTGGACAGTTCCATCAGATTTGATGTACCCCGTCGTTCCGTAATTACTCGATTGAATTGTCTGAGCACCAATCAGATTGACAATCGTCAACATACTAGCCAGTAAGATTCCTTTTTTCATTTTTTTACGTACGTTTTCTCCGATTTGATCAGGTTCAATTTAGCTATGGCTAAAGATATACAATTCCAGCAGTGCGATTTGGGTCGTTTAGATAAGTGATACACTATTTTCTATAAGCGAGCTGAAAATTCGAATAAGTGATTTTGAACCATCGAATTTTCAACGATTAGATATTGGCAAAACGATGTACTCGTGGATTGTAATCCGCGACATTCGTTTATCCAACATTCCAACATTCCAACATTCCAACATTCCAACAATCTAACAATCTAACAATCCATCAATCCAACGATCCAAAAACCGCTTTTCTATCCCAATATTTTCGTATGACAAAGGAACTTCGTAACTTTGCAACTCGAAAAACAAGCCGATGCGAAAAGCATCAAGATAAATAAGAACAGAATAATATGAGTACAGCAGAAAAAGTACAATACAAAGTAAAGGATCTGAGCCTTGCTGAATGGGGAAGAAAAGAGATCAACATCGCCGAAGCAGAGATGCCAGGTTTGATGGCTCTTCGTGAGGAATTTGGCGCAGCAAAGCCATTGGCTGGTGCACGTATCGCTGGTTGTCTTCACATGACAATTCAAACGGCGGTTTTGATCGAAACATTGATTGAATTGGGTGCAGAAGTATCTTGGTCATCGTGCAATATTTTCTCTACGCAAGATCAAGCGGCGGCGGCAATAGCAGCGGCTGGAATTCCAGTCTTCGCATGGAAAGGGATGAACGAAGAAGAGTTTGATTGGTGCATCGAACAAACGTTATTCGCGTTTGAAGG
The DNA here is from genome assembly GCA_041303175.1 of Crocinitomicaceae bacterium. Taxonomy (GTDB): domain Bacteria; phylum Bacteroidota; class Bacteroidia; order Flavobacteriales_D; family Crocinitomicaceae; genus UBA4466. The sequence goes on from JBFYPU010000299.1 coordinate 27,354, forward strand.
TGGTAAACCATTGAACATGATTTTGGATGATGGTGGAGATTTGACAAACATGGTTTTTGATCGTTACCCAGAGTTGACAGAAGGAATCAAAGGATTGTCGGAAGAAACAACTACAGGTGTTCACCGTTTGTATGAGCGTATGAAAGCAGGAACATTGGTGATGCCAGCAATCAACGTAAACGATTCAGTGACAAAATCGAAATTCGATAATAAATACGGTTGTAAAGAATCGTTGGTGGACGCGATTCGTCGTGCTACAGATACAATGATGGCTGGTAAAGTTGCCGTTGTTTGTGGGTACGGTGACGTTGGTAAAGGCTCTGCTGCATCGTTGCAAGGAGCTGGAGCACGTGTGATCGTAACAGAAGTAGATCCAATTTGTGCCCTTCAAGCAGCAATGGACGGTTTCGAAGTGCGTTTGTTGGAAAACGTCATTGGTAAAGTGGACATCGTTGTAACAACAACGGGTAACAAAGACATCGTTCAAGGTCAACACTTTAATGCAATGCGTGATAAAACGATCGTTTGTAATATCGGTCACTTCGACAATGAGATCGACATGGCATGGTTGAACGCAAACCACGGTGCTTCTAAAGTGGAGATCAAACCACAAGTAGACATGTACACGATCAATGGTAAAGACATCATTGTCTTGGCTGAAGGACGTTTGGTAAACTTGGGTTGTGCAACTGGACACCCATCTTTCGTGATGTCAAACTCATTCACGAACCAAACTTTGGCGCAATTGGAATTGTGGAACAACTCAGCGGCATACGGAAATGATGTTTACATGCTTCCAAAACACTTGGATGAGAAAGTAGCAAAACTTCACCTTGCGAAAGTAGGTGCTGAGTTGACTGTTTTACGTCCAGAACAAGCAGAATACATTGGTGTTGATGTGGCTGGACCATTCAAAGCGGATCACTACAGATATTAATCTGTAAATCAATATGTTTAAGGCGCCTTCTTCCTTTTTGGAGGAAGGTGTTTTTGTTTTTGGGCTCCTAGAATGGTAAGATTAAGTCTGGCTCTACGTCCAAACGATCGAAAATTGAATTCTATGCGTTTTATTCTAATGATGATAGTGTTGCTTCCGACGGTATCTCTTGCTGGATGTATTTCTGGAAATTGTGAAGACGGTTACGGAAAGTACGTCAATGACCAAGGTGAACAGTATGAAGGCTATTGGAAGGAAGGTCAATCCAATGGGCGCGGCACATACACGAACAAGCAAGGTGATAAATACATCGGTGATTGGAAAGACGGTGCCATGTCCGGTTCTGGGACGTATTATTACGCCAACGGCGCCGTTTATAAAGGCCAATTCCTAAACTATAAAAAGGAAGGAACGGGAACGTATAACTATGCGAACGGTGATTCATATTCGGGTGAGTTTCGTCAAAACGAACGCGACGGGCAAGGAAAGTACATATCCGCGAATGGTTGGGACTGCGATGGACACTGGAAGGCAGGTGAAAAAGATGGTTATGGCGTTTTCAATTACTCCAACGGTGACTGTTATAAAGGAAACTTCTTGCAAGGAAAGAAACACGGCAAGGGCGTTTTTAAATGGAAAAATGGTGACATCTACACGGGGCAATTCGCCAACGATAATTTTCACGGTGCGGGAGATAGAACTTACGCAAATGGTGACACATACAAAGGAAGTTATGCTGCTGGGCTGAAATCGGGTTACGGAACCTATACTTATGCGGATGGTAGCAAATATGTAGGATACTTTAAACTCGATGAAAAAAGCGGTGAAGGAACCTATTCGTGGCCAGATGGCGGAAAGTATGTTGGTGCGTTTTTAAATAATAACTTCCACGGAAAGGCAGAGCGGACATATCCGAATGGTGAAAAGTATATCGGTTCATTCAAGAATGGTAAAAAACACGGTTCAGGCGTCTACTATCAGCCGGATGGCACACGATACAGCGGAGAATGGCAGTACAACAAGAAAGTAGGAGTTGGGATATTGACGACTGCCGGAGGAATAAAAATTCGTTGTTCGTATGAGAATGATGTATTAACGAGTTACCAAAAAATATAAATTCTTGTAGATCAATACCTTCGGATTAGAAAAGGTTACCTCAACCAATTTGAGTCTGCTGCAAGTTAAAGAATTGACATAAAATCACCTGAAAAGAATCGGCGAGAGCTAAGGCCTTATTAAAACGAACCGCTAAGTACTTGTAGCGCAGTATTGTTTGTAATTATTTAACTGATTTTTATTTTTATTTTCACTTACCTTCGGTATCTTCGCGCAAGATTTATAAACTCTGTTCATTATGAAAAAAAATTACGTAAAAATTACGAAACGTTTTTTCTTGGCAGCTTCTGGAGTCCTTCTATCAGGATCCATGTTTGCTCAAAGTCAAACGTTTAACTTCACGGGTGCGTCCCAAACGTTTACGGTCCCTTGTGGAGTAGACACACTCTTCGTTCAAACTTGGGGTGGTCAAGGTGGTAATGGTGCAACTGGTGGCGGCGGCGTTGCTGGAGGTACTGGCGGTTTGGGTGGTTACTCAGAAGGCTTCTTGCTTGTAACTCCTGGAGACGTTTTGAACGTGTTTGTAGGTGGACAAGGTGCAACTCCAACTGGTGGTTTCAATGGCGGTGCCGATGGTGGTACTCAAAACTCCGGTGGTGGAGGCGGTGCAACTGACATTCGTATTGGTGGTACAGCTGAAGCAAACCGTGTAATTACTGCTGGCGGTGGCGGCGGTGGTGGTCGTGGCGGATGCGACGAAGGATCAGCAACCACAGCAGGTACTGGTGGAAATGGTGGTATTGGCGGCGGCGGTGTCGGTTCCAATGGTAACGATTCACCAACATCTGGCGGTTTTGCTGGAGGTGGTAAAGGAGGAAACTTTGCTGCTGTTCAAGGTGCATCTGGACCTGCTGGGGTAGGTTGTGGTGGATTCCTTGGACAACCTGGACTTACAGCTACTACAGGATCTGGTGCTACTGGTGGTGGTGGACAATCGTGCTGCTGCTCTTCTGGACCTAGTATTCCAGGCGGCGGTGGCGGCGGTGGCGGCCAAATCGGCGGCGGCGGCGGCGGAGGTGGTTCTGCTGGAACTACTGGATGCTCAGGAAACTCGAAAGGTGCTGGCGGAGGCGGCGGAGGCGGCTCTAGCTTTGTTGGTGGAGTTGTATCGGGTACGTCTGTGAATGGTATTTGGTTAGGAAATGGTCAATGTACTATTTCTTGGAACGTTGATTTGCCTGGTACACCTCTTGTATTGGATGTAACAATGTGTCAAGATGATATTGTTGCTGTTTCTATTCCTGCCGTTCAAAATGCTACTAGCTATACATGGGTAGGAACAGGTGGTGTTTCTATCTTGAGTGGTCAAGGAACAAATTCTATCTCTATCACGTCTGCTGGAGCTAGTGGAACATTATCGGTTTTTGCTTCTAATGCTTGTGGAGATGGACCTACAACTATTGCAACGGTAACGGTTAACGCGTTACCTAGCGTATCGGTTTCAGCTACAGCAACGTCAGTTTGTGAAGGTGAAGAAATCACACTTTCAGGTGTTGGTGCATTTTCTTACACATGGGATAATGGTGTTAATGATGGTTCTCCATTTACTCCATCTGCGATTACATACACAGTTATTGGAACGGATATCAATGGTTGTACAAACACTGCATCTCAAGCAATCACAGTTAATCCATTGCCTACGGTAGGGTTAACTTCAACATTGACAGGTACATTCTGCGGTGGTCAAGATGCAACATTGACAGGTACGCCATCAGGTGGAACATATTCACAAGTTTCTGGACCAGCTGCGGCGTTAACTGGAAACATTTTCAATGCGCCGACTCAAGGAGATTGGACAATTGAATACTTGTTTACGGACGGTAACGGATGTGAGAATAGCGAAACAATTGATTTCACAATCGATTGTATGGTTGGTTTAGACTTGATCAGCGCTGACGGTAAAATGAATGTGTATCCTAATCCAAATAACGGAGTCTTCACAATCAAAAGTGATGTGTATTCTGGAGGAACACTTGAATTGTACAACGTAGCTGGACAACTTGTTCACACGCAAATCATTGATGATTTGTCTGAAAAAGTAGTTGAAATCAAAGATTTGACGCCTGGTGTTTACACTATGACAATCAAAGCTGGAGATCAATTGTTTTCTGGAAAAATCAATATCGTTAAATAATACGCAATACTAAGTTGGAAAGGCTATTTCTTCATTGAAATAGCCTTTCTTTTTTTTAAGTTTGCACATCCAAATTTCCCCAATTTTGAAGATTACGTTTCGTCAATCCGTTGTTTTTGTTGCCTTGTTAATCCTATCTGGCTGCCAAAGCTATCATTCCAAAAAAGGAGTCAAATACTTTCACGAGGAAGATTATACATCTGCCATCTATCATTTGCAGAAAGCCAATGAAGTAGAAACCCACTTTGAAAATGATGTGAAAATTGCGGAAGCCTACTATAAAATTGATCAGCTGGATTCTGCTGAGCGGTATTACTCACGGGCGCAGCTAACGGGTGTAAATTTTTCAAAATCGTATATTTCCTACGCTAAGGTGCTTTTCTCGAATATGAAATATGCAGACCAGCTCGTTTCCTTAAAAAAAATGACGCGGGATTGACCATTAGCGAAGCTGAGATGCTCTCAAA
>JBFYPU010000300.1:0-32106 GCA_041303175.1 Crocinitomicaceae bacterium
TTTAGCGTAATTTTGACCTTCAAATCGAGAACAATTCATGGAAATTCGTGAGCTAACAACCAAAGACGAAATGTTGACCTGCCTTGAGCTATTAAAGGAAGTGTATCCGACGCTCACCCTCGAGGAATACGATCGTGAATTGGACGCAATGCTTCCCCACAATTATGGTCAGGTCGTTGTGATGGATGGTGAAACAATTACTGGGTTGACAGGTTATTGGATGGGTTCAAAATTATGGTGCGGAAAGTACTTAGAACTCGATAACGTAGTTGTTTCAGAAGCTTACCGAAGCAAAGGAATTGGAAAGCTGTTGTTTGACTTTATGGAACAACGTGCCATCGACGAAAAATGCACCATGCTCGCGTTGGATTCGTATACATCCAATTTCAAGGCGCACAAATTCTTTTATGGGCAAGGATTTGCGCCACGCGGATTTCATTTCATCAATATCTTAGATTCCACAAAAGTGCGATAGACGCTAAGTGTATGCGGAAGCGAATGAACACACTATGACAACGGCACGCCAAAACTCAGACGCAACAAACTTTCTCGATGGACTCAACCACCCATTTCGGGCTGAAATTGAAGCGATTCGAATACTTATTTTAACGGCTCAGCCAGAACTTACGGAAACCATCAAATGGAACGGTCCCAATTACAGTTTTCATGGTGAAGACCGAATCACGATGCGTATTCTGCCGCCAAAACAGCTTCAACTGATCTTTCATCGCGGAGCGAAAAAACAAACACAACCAGCAAATAAATTGATTGAAACCACTGGCAAGTTGTTGCTTTGGAAAGAAAATGATCGCGCCATTGCAAGCTTCAAAACAATGGATGATATAGAAACACATCGAGATGAATTGACTCGGATTGTTCAAAATTGGATTGAAGCCAGTAAATCCTAGCAACATTCATTCGAGATTACAGTCCGAAATCCCTAACTTTAGCCTTTGGAATGAAAATTGATTCCACAAGAACACATCAACAATCAACGATCATGAAATCAGTAATTCTCTCTATCCTCCTTGTTTTTTCGGCGCATTCATTTGCGCAAATCAACTTCCAATCGCTCACATTTGATCAAGCCCTCGCGAAGGCGAAGGAAGAAAATAAGAAAATCTTCATTGACGTTTTTACCACGTGGTGTGGTCCTTGCAAAGCCATTGATCGCAATGTGTTTCAAACAAAGGAAATTGGAGACCGGATGAATCCAGATTATGTTTCAATTAAAGTTGATGCTGAAAATAGTCCAGATAGAAACCGGGTAATTGCATATGGAATCCCTGGTTATCCAACCATGTTGATTCTTGACGGTGAGGGAAAAGAACTCTATCGAATAGTAGGATCTCGATCAGTTGAAGGCTTCCACGCGGAATTGGACAAGCAACTTCCAATAGAAATGTGGCCGCAAAACATTGCGTTCAATAACATGATGGAGCACCAAAATGATGAGAAAGTTTGGAGAGAAAGCATGGCCAAACTGATGAACATAGATTCTGAGCGGTTCATAGACAATTGCCAAACCTTTGTGAACCAATTTGGACTCAATGAATTGAACAATTCCTTGGACTCGAATATTTTTTATTACTCAGTGCTTCCGCTGAATAGCCCGATTCCACAACGAATGCTGAAAGATCCTGAGTTCATGACTTGGAACCGCCATTTGTACATAAAGATGGACATGCGCGAACGTGCGCGAACGGCGAAAACCGCAAACGATTATCAAGCAGTGGTGGATGAAGCAAAGGAATACGAGCAAGAACAATATGAATACAATTCAGGCGATTACCTCATTGACCAAGAATTTCTAGATTCACTCGCTGTCGAGAATTTGCAACCCATGTACCTGCAAGGTCCCGAACCTGCGGATTCGAAAAAAGAACGGAAAAAGAAAAAGAAACGCTCGAAGAAAGAAAAGAAGTGAAAAACATCCTATTTGTATGTTCCGCAAATAAACAGCGATCCAAAACGGCGGATGACTATTTTTCCGCGAAGTATCCTGATCTCCATTTCGAGTCGGCAGGCACGAATTTGAAAATTTGCCAACAAGAAGGAACGAATCCACTCACGGAAGAAATGGTGGAATGGGCTGATGTCATTTTTGTGATGGATAAATGCCACAAAGATCAGATCAATCAGTATAAGACCATTGTAAAACTCCCTACTCGTCGTTACTTCAAAAATTTAAAATCCTCATTTACTATCAGTAAACTGCGGTTTAAAATTTTATTGCGCCTAGATTCGAAAGTTTTCCAACAGTCTTAGTATACTTCGGAACGGCATTCAGCGAAAATAAAGGTGCTGAACATTCCAGACCGATTCAAGTATTATCAAAAAGAATTGATTGCGTTACTCGAAGAAAAAGTAGAGGGTTTACTCTAACTGATCAGTTGGAGTGAGACCTGAAGTTCAAAAACGCATTCTTACATGTTCTTCAACGTCAACACAAGTCCGTCGATCACACAACACATCCGTTCAATATCAATCGTGTCAATCGTATCGCTTGATTTGTGGTAATTTTTGTTCCGGTAAAAAGCCGTATCGGTGAGCATAATGGCATCATACCCTAAATTCCAATAATTCCGGTGGTCGGAGAAATCAATGCCCGTCAATTGGCGCGGACCTGTGAATTTCTTGGTTTTAATTTTCTTACTTCGATTGTACTTTCCACTGAACTCACGGGTGAAAGGCCCTTTGTTCATTTTGCGCACGATCGTGATGTAATCGCCTACATTTCCATAAAAGAGCGACAAGAAGTTGAGGGGATACCGCTGTGATTTCTTTTCATCAGAAAAATAACCAATCATTTCCAGCGAAATCATTCCATAGACCGAAACGCCCCTATCTTTAAGTGATGATGCGTGCACAAAACTTCCCATGTACTCTGTTGCAAAGTAAGGAGGTTCTTCTAGTGTGTAGGCTACGAATTCGAAACAATATTGGGAGAGTGAATCACCATGCAACTGCTCAATGGCTTGGAGAAGCCCAACCACTCCCGTTCCATTATCATCTGCACCCTTTTGTTGATCGCACACATCGTAATGCGCCCCAACAACAATTCGCGGTTTTGTTGTATCTCCAATTAAGCCAACCACGTTAAAATACTCGCGATTCTGAACGATATAGGTTTGGCGGTAAACGTGTCGCGAATGCTTTTTGAATTCATTCTCAATATATAACCCAACGGCAGACAATGTTGAGGTGTCAGCGAATGAACGAAATCCATCCCGATTGACGAGGGTGTCTAGCTGTTGTTTCGCCTCTAATCGCTGTGTTTGTGCACACAGTAGACTTGTTGAAACGATCGTCAAGCAACCAATAATGTATTTTTTCATAGAATCAATGATACGCATCGGTGAATCAATGCTAGAACAAAAGCGATTTTGATCGGAAAATTAGATTAATTTTAGGACTCAACAATCTCCTTATGACTAAAAAAATTCTCCTCGTTACTTCCCTCCTTTTCTCAGGAATCTCCATCGCACAAGAAAATTCAGGTAAAGTTTGCGCAAAACGTGACATGCAGCCTTCTCAAATGAAAAGTGCATCGCTCACGGTTTCACAAATCGCAGAAACGGAGCGCTATGATGTTCATTTCTACGGCTTGGATCTTGCGATGACAAATCTGAACACAAGTGTGAGTGGAACAGGAGAAATTCATGGTACCGCGCAAGAAAATTTGGATTCCGTTTTATTCGAACTTTTTGAAGACTATACAATTACTGAGGTGCGCTTGAATGGTTTAACAACACCCTATTCGAGAGTTGGTTCGGCGATTAAAGTTCCTGTCAATATTGCACAAGGAGCCAATTTTGCCATCGCAGTGGATTATGCGGGAACACCACCCACTGGAGCTACTACTCCATTTGGTGGCTCAGGAATGAGCAACGATTCCTCACCATCATGGGGAAATCAAGTTACTTGGTCGCTTTCCGAACCTTTTTCGGCTTACGAATGGTGGCCGTGTAAACAATCTCTTACCGACAAAGCGGACAGTTGCTCGGTTAAATTAACGGTTCCTGACAACTGTAAAGGAGGATCCAATGGTGTCCTTGTTGCAGAGGTTGACTTGGGAAATGGAGCCAAACGCTTCGAATGGAAACACAATCATCCGATTGATTATTACCTGATTTCGGTTGCTGTTGCTGAGTACGTTGATCACAGCATTTATGCGAATCCAGCAGGTGCACCCAACCCAATTTTGATCCAAAATTTCATCTACAACAATCCTGCGACCCTGCCCAACTTTTTGGACGAGATCAATGAAACAGTGGACTTTTTGGAATTGTTTTCCGATTTATTTGGACTTTACCCTTTCCACGACGAGAAATACGGTCACTGCATGGCGCCGCTTTCTGGAGGCATGGAGCATCAAACAATGACGACCCAAGGCTTTTTCGAAAAAGGACTGACTTCCCACGAATTGGGTCACCAATGGTGGGGCAACAACGCTACATGCGCTTCATGGTCAGATATTTGGGTAAACGAAGGTTTCGCCTCGTATTGTGAATACTTGATGCTCGAAAATTTGTACCCAAGTCAAACAACGAATGACATGATCGGCCGTCATGACAATGTGATGTCGGATCCAGACGGTAGCGTTTGGGTGCTCGACAGCTTGAACGAAGGTCGGATTTTTTCTGGTCGCTTGAGCTACGATAAAGGTGCAGCGATCATTCACACCTTCCGCTACATCTTGAATGACGATGTCGCGTTCTTTCAAGCATTGAAAAATCTACAAATTGATTTTGCAGACAGTACCTTAATTGGATTGGATGTAAAGGAAGCACTCGAAGCCACTTCGGGATTGAATTTGGACGACGCCTTCCAAGAATGGTATTTTGGAGAAGGATACCCAACCTACTCGGCACGTTGGAACGAGATTGGAACGGAAGTACTGCTCGAAATAACGCACACCACCTCGTCTTCCACACCTACGTTCACGAATCCCTTAGACATCCGATTCGATCGCGCTGGTTTTGCTGCTGACACGATTGTTCGTGTAGAGATCACATCAAATTTGAACCAATATTCATTCTCGGATTTAGGAGATGTAGTCAATATCACGGCTCTAGATCCAAAAAACTGGGTGATTAATGACGTTGGGACGATTGTGAAAGATTTAACTTTCACGAGTTCACTAACTGATCTTGGAGAGCTCGCGGATTACGAAGTTTCACCGAATCCTTCACACGGAGATTTTGTTATCTCTACAGAAATTCCTGGAACACACCGCTATCAAATTTTGGATACGCGCGGTAGATTGGTTCAAACCGGGGAATTTCAGGCGAGCATTCAGCTGGACTTGAACGCACAATTGGTTGGAAATTATATCCTACAACTGGTGGACGAAAACGGTGCTAAGCGCGTAAAAATCTTGGTAAAAAACTAACACGTACATTTGGATTTGCCGCAATTCGCGCAGACCACAAAAATGTGTTCTGTTAATTTGGGGGAAACGACGTTCGAACGAGTTCCGTAGTTGAGGGTTGTCAATCCATCGAATGACTCGCGGTGCGCAACCATAACTTCATTGCCAATCTGTAGTTGAATTCGATCCATGTAGTGCATCACTTCTACCTGATCACGCACGGCAACTATGCGATACAGCTTGCCGATTTCCACCTCTGAAAGTGTTTTTCGAAATGCAATTAACACCTCACCAAACTGGTTTGGAATGGCATCGCCATGCGGATCAAACTGTGGAAATTCCAAAAAAGCATCCAAGCGATTGATCAATTTTTCCGAATGAATGTGTTCGAGCTCCTCCGCCAATTCATGTACCTCATCCCACGTAAAATCCAAGGTACGCGTCAGAAATGTCTCCCACAAACGATGCCTGCGAATCACCATCATTCCTTTATATCGTCCTTGATCTGTAAGGGAAACTTTCCCGTACTTTTCGTAGTGAATGAGGTCTTTTTCCTTGAGCTTTCGCACCATATCGCTCACAGTAGCTGGTTTCACCGATAAAAATGCCGCCAAACGATTTACACCAACCTCGTTGGACTCCGTTTCAAACACAGTCAATTCAACCAAGGCCTTTAAATAATTTTCTTCTGTAAACGATAACATACAACAAAAATAGTTAAATAATTCAACAAATAATGTTAGATCAATCTAACTTATGCTTAATTTTACGGCAATACAATAGAATGAGACACTTATTTTTCATAATGATTTTGTTAGTAGCGCCGTCTGTCCTTTCACAGGAATCCATTACTGTTAAGGTGATAAATAAGGAGAGCAACTACCTGCCATACTCTAAAGTGAGCATTCGAGTTCTCGATGAAAATGCGCTGACAAACGAGAATGGACTTGCTGAAATCAATGGTCTCCCCAAGGGTCAATTCACATTGGAAGTAAGTTACATGGGATACGAAACGCACTATGAAACCATTTCGATTCCACACAGCGATCCAATTTTAGTTGTCTTGAAATCCAACATTCAATCCATTGATGAAGTGGTGATTTCTGGTACTATGAAAGAAGTTTCAAAGAAAGAAAGTACCGTTAACATTGAAGTCTATTCGCCTCAATTTTTCAAGAAAAATCCTAGTCCTTCAGTATTCGACGCTTTGCAAAACATCAACGGTGTGCGTCCCCAATTGAATTGCGCAATTTGTAACACGGGCGACATCCATATCAACGGCTTGGAAGGCTCGTACACAATGATTTTGATTGACGGAATGCCTATTGTAAGTAGTCTTTCGAGTGTTTACGGCTTGGCCGGAATCCCGAATTCCTTGGTCGATCGCATCGAGATTATCAAAGGTCCTGCCTCCACATTATACGGCAGCGAAGCCATCGGTGGAGTCATCAATATCATTACCAAAAAGGCTGGAAATTCTCCAAAACTCTCGGTTGATGTTTCCACCACGAGTTGGCTAGAGAATAGTGTGGACCTAGGTTTTCGATTTGGACTTGGCGTGCTCAAACCAATACCGAGGGCTTTAAGTACTCATGAACCCAAACGCGCAAAAATCGATGTATTGACGGGCATCAACTACTACAACTATGGCTCTCCTTTCGATCAAAACAATGATGGCTTTACAGATGTAACACTCCAAAATCGGATTTCTGTTTTTCAAAAATGGCAGATTAACCAAAAAAGAAACACGCAATTTTCCCTTGCTGGTAGGTATTTGTATGAAGACCGCTGGGGCGGAGAAATGGCATGGAACAGCAATTTTAGAGGTGGTGACAGTTTGTATGGCGAGAGCATCTACACATCCCGCTGGGAATTACTTGGTTTGTACCAATTACCTGTGAAAGAGCGCATATTTGTAACGGGATCGTTTAATCGGCACCAGCAGAATAGTGTGTATGGAACGATTCCATTTATCGCTGATCAGTTCGTTGGATTTGGGCAAATCTACTGGGACAAGCACCTCGAAAAGCATGATTTTATTGTAGGTGCAGCGGTTCGTTATCTCCATTACGATGACAACACGCCCGCTACGACAACCAACGATACGGTTCAACCGCAAACGATGCCTTCCGTTCAATGGATCCCAGGAGTGTACGCTCAAGACGAAGTAAAACTGGGGGAACATCATAAATTATTGCTTGGAGCACGCCTTGATTTTCACTCTGTCCACGGACTAATTTTCACACCACGACTTGGCTACAAATGGACGAGCGAGAACTTGCATACCATTCGACTGAACGCGGGCACGGGCTATCGGGTGGTGAATATTTTCACTGAAGATCACGCCGCTTTGACGGGAGCACGAGACGTTGTAATTGCTGACAACATCGCGCCAGAGCAATCATACAATGCCAATTTGAACTATTCAAAAACCTTTATCACGAAAAAAAACAAAACAATTCTATTGGATTTCACGGCGTTTTACACCTATTTCACCAATCGAATCATCGCCGATTATGACAGTGACCCCAATGAAATTCTGTATTCAAACTTGGACGGTCACGCCATCAGCCAAGGGATTAGCGCAAACATCAACTTAAAATTAGTCCCGGGTCTTTCGATGTTAATGGGTGGAACATTGATGGACATTTATTCGATGTCGAACGGCACGAAAGAAGCGCAAATACTTACTGAAAAGTTTACTGGAACGTGGACAATTTCCTACGATATTCCTGCAACCAAATTTTCAATTGATTATACAGGAAATGTTTACAGTCCGATGCGCTTGCCGCTGCTCAGTGAACTCGATCCGCGCCCCGAATTTTCACCGTGGTGGAGCATTCAGAACATTCAACTTTCGTACAAAGGGTTTGACAACTGGGAGATCTTTGGTGGCGTGAAAAACCTACTCAATTGGACTCCTGCGAAAAACAGCCCATTTTTGCTTGCACGGGCGAATGATCCATTTGACAAAGAAGTGAGCTTTGATGCGAATGGCGTTGCACAAGCTACTGCGAACAATCCGTATGCTCTGACATTCGATCCATCGTACGTTTACGCACCCAACCAAGGCATTCGTGGGTTTTTAGGGATTCGGTTTACATTGAAATAACATCTTGGGAGACAGGAAATCGTAGATTGCAATCCGCGAATACCATCCAACGATCTAACGATCTAATGATCTAATCCCCACTTTCGTGCGTCAAGAGTTTGTATCTCCATCGAGCGACATTGCGCGAATAGGCGTTGAAGTGCCACCATTCTGTTGGAAGATTCCGAAAAGCTTGGGAGACCATAACTTCGCGCAGGAGTTCCCGATTTTTGATGTGCTCCTCGGTTAGTTCACCTGATTGGATAAACTTCCATTCGAGAGCTGGATGAGCAATTTCGCGAAAATCATCGAAGCCTGCCCCCATATCCAAGGGTGTTCCATCCGCAGTACAGATTGTGATGTCCACCGCTGCGCCATAATTGTGCACACTCCCATAACTTGGATTTGAGACATATTTTCCCCGCTCCCAAATGGACAAGGTGTCGAGAGCGTTCCACATTTCTCGTTGCACCTCCAAGGGACGAACACCATCGTAAATCAACAATGAATAGTTCGGGTGCTTGGATTTTAGAAACTGCTGACACAAAGCAATTCGTTCCGCCACATCTGCTTGTAAATAAACGGATTGAAGCGTGTCGTAAAGCACCTTCCCCATAAAATTATTCGTGGTTGAGTAACGCAAATCAATTTGAATACTGGAATCAATGCTCAATATATCCACCAACCCAAATGTTTTGAGGTACTCCGCTGTCTCCGACTTCAGTTTGACCCGCGCAAGCGAATCCGCATCTGGAATGTGCTTAGAAGGCAGCTTTTCCGTCTCAATTTTGTTGGATTTATCGCCACTTGACCACTCGCACGAACTAGCCGCGAGGGCGAAAAACAGAACCAAGACATACATTTTAGCAATCATGGAATCAAAGAAACAAAAACTTAATGAAAATCTGTCCAATCCAAGTTTTCCTTAACTTTGGCAAAAAAATTTCTATGCCAACAATATCTCGCAAGGCTGTCATCATGCCTGAATCTCCGATTCGAAAATTGGTTCCCTTCGCCGAAAAAGCAAAAGCAGCAGGGAAAGAAGTGTTCCATTTGAACATTGGACAGCCCGATATTGCGACGCCACAAGTGGCATTGGATGCTATAAAGAACTTTGATAAAAAAGTTATTGAATACAGTCACTCAGCTGGATTTCAATCGTACCGAGATAATTTAGCAGCATATTACCGCAAAACTGGAATCAACGTTTCTTCTGAAGACATCATTATCACAACAGGTGGTTCAGAGGCGTTGACCTTTGGATTTATGTCTACATGCGATCCGAACGATGAAATCATTATTCCAGAGCCATTTTATGCAAACTATAATGGATTTGCAGTCGCTGCTGGTGTGAATGTTGTTCCAGTAACAGCTAACATCGAGGATGGATTTGCCTTGCCACCGGTGGCTGAGTTCGAGAAGAAAATAACCGCCAAAACAAAAGCGATTGTGATCTGCAATCCAGGGAATCCAACTGGGTATTTGTACTCGAAAGAGGAACTCGAACAATTGCGCGATATTGTAAAAAAATACGACTTGTTTTTGTTCGCCGATGAAGTGTACCGTGAATTTTGTTACGACGGTGCAGTTCCATTTTCAGTCATGAATTTGGAAGGCATTGAGAACAATGTGATCATGATTGATTCTGTATCGAAGCGTTATTCCATGTGTGGAGCGCGCATCGGTGCGATCGTATCAAAAAACAAAGAAGTCATGGCTGCAGCACTCAAATTTGGTCAAGCCCGACTTTCACCACCAACCATTGATCAAGTTGCTGCAGAAGCGGCACTTCAAACGCCACAATCATACTTTGACGAAGTCGTAGCAGAATATGTTGAACGAAGAAACATTATGGTGGATGGATTGAACGCAATTGACGGTGTTTTTTGTCCGAAACCGAGTGGTGCGTTTTATTGCGTGGCACAATTTCCAGTGGACAGCGCCGAGCGTTTTTGCCAATGGCTCCTCGAAAGCTTCGAATACAAGGGCGCAACGGTTATGATGGCACCTGCAAGTGGATTCTATTCTACAAAAGGAAATGGCGAACAAGAGGCGAGAATTGCCTACGTTTTAAATCAAGATTCCTTGAAAAAAGCTGTGAAATGTCTTGAAGAAGCGTTGAAGGTGTATCCGGGACGGACATACTGCTAATTGGATTAGCTGCGCTGCTGACTTCGTAGGTGTTGGAGTATTGGATTTTTAGACAATGTGATCTTAATAGGATTGATGTGGGCGCCTTAACGGTCTCCATGCTTTAGTCCCGCTAAAAACACTGGTTCTGCCAGTTGCCCAAAAGGGTCACTTGTGCTTCGACAGGCTCAGCAACTTCCTCAGTGCCATTTTTGGCAAGGCATCACACATTGTTTTTCATCGGGAGCTACCGCATTTCGCCCTGGCGCATTGAATTTCTTGCGGTTGAAAATAACCCTATCCCTTTGATTTCACTTCGCCTTTGTCGAATTTGATGAAGAGATTTGCCCAAATGATTTTTGAAAGGGCGTACATGATTGGTGTGAGAACGAGAGATGCGACTGCAACAATTGCAACTTGTGCACCGGTGGAAAGAGACGGGAAAAACAAATTAAATGACACCCAAAGTGTTACAAAAAGTGCTACTCCGAGGGCATACGAAACGTACATCGCACCTTGATAAAAACCAGGTTCCATCTCATACTTCAAGTTGCATTTTGGACAATGTTCGTGGATGTTTCCAGCGTTTTTTAGGTCATACGGATGTGATACGAAAAAATCACCCTCTTGGCATCGCGGACATTTCATGCGCAAGATGCTGTTCAATTTTGTTCCTTTTCCTATCATGCTGTTCGTTTTGACTACAAAGATACGCTCAAAAAATGGGTTTGAATGCAATCCATGTTACTCATCACAGACTTCTTTTTTGTGGCAACAACTCATCTCAACCGTGGATTCTTCAGTGCTTTTATCACTGGCTTCCATGCCTTTTGTGCTGTTTTTCACCATGTCCACACGTGGACTCACAAATGGAATTCCGAGATTCATGCCTCGAACAGCGATCAAAATACCAACAACGGTCAAAATGTACGGAATGCTGCGGTTCAATCGTTGACGCGTTGTTGCGCCCAATTTATTGGACATAAACGGAACAAAAATCATCATCGGGAGCGTTCCAACTCCAAATGCAACCATGGCTAAAGCACTTGTAATGGAATGATCCGCGAGCAAAGCATTCAACAGCGCAACATAGACCATCCCGCATGGCAACAAACCATTGATTGCTCCAAACGCCATCAATCGCCACGGTGATTTGGATCGAACTGCTTTTCCCATCAATGTTTGAATTCCTTTTTGAATCCCAAATGGATTAGAAAGCCTCGGAAACCAACCGTTCAGTTGCTTTCTCCATGCAAAAACAATGAGTGCGACACCGGCAAAAATACTCAACCATTGAAGAATACCAAACAATTGAATCGTCATGCCAATCATGCCAATCAACAATCCAAGCAATCCGTAGGTGAACGTGCGCGCAAGGTTGTACTGCAACGTACCTCCCAAAATGGTCCAATTATTTGTACGATTGAGCGGTAAAATTAGCGCGATCGGACCGCACATCCCTAAACAGTGGACGTTGGACGCAAGCCCCAAAATAAGTCCGGTAAAAAGAACCAATTCCATGGGTTACATGTAGATTCGTTCCTTTTGCAAACAGGGCTTTCCTTTCGCGAAATAGCGCATTTCCACCGTGTAAATACCCGGTTTCAATTTCTGATTTGGAATTTTCTCCAAGCGTTTGTCGCCCACCACGACTTCAAAATCGGCCGATTCATCGTTGGGTCGTCGGAAAAACACCGTCACATCCGTAATGAATTGATCCGCTGGAACACTGAGCGCGACATGCGTTTTCTCTTGCGAAATAACAATCTGACTTTCCAATGCGTTCACCCGACCAATCGCTTCCATTTCAGCATTAAACGCCAAGTCCTTCTTGTAGTATTCTTCGCTTTCCAGCTCCACTCCTTTAGACATCATGATCACGACCATCGTAACGATGAATCCCATAAATGCGATCATTGCAACCATCAATCCTTTTCCCCAGTTCATATCCTAATCCATTTAAAGTATTGGACCAATCACTTTTGTGCTGACCCGTTCTATTTCTCTTCCATTTCCATAAACGATCACATCAATTTTGCGTTTTCCGAGTGACATATTGCTCATCGGCATTCGGATAATGAAGCGCTCTTTCAAGTGTCCTTCTTCCTTCAACATCAATCGACTTCCAACAATTTCGATGGTGGTGTTTGGATCATCTACTTTTAGTTTAACGACGAAATTTTCTTTTGTTTTATTTGTGAGATTGAGTTCAAAAATATTTCCAATTTGACCGTCTTTTGTAACATGATAACTCGTTCCACGTTGGCGCATAATGGCCGCATCAAAATCGTTTCGTGTGACCAATAATATCACCAATACCGCCATCAAACCAATCAACAATGCAGTATATGCCTTCACCCTTCGGGTCCACTCGAAGCGCGTTCCATTCTTAATTCCATTTTCGGAAACGAATCGTATGAGTCCTTTTTCAAGTCCTACCCCATCCATCATGTGGTCGCACGCATCGATGCAAGCTGTACAGTTAACACATTCCAACTGCGTTCCGTTTCGAATATCAATTCCCGTTGGACACACATTAACACATTGGTGACAATCGATGCAATCCCCTTTTCCAAATGCAGATCGGTCCTCGGTTTTCTTGAACTTTGCACGCTCCTCTCCCCGTTTATGATCGTAGGCAACCACCATCGAATTTTCATCGAGCAAAACCCCTTGCAATCGTCCATACGGGCAAATTGTGGTGCACACTTGTTCGCGAAGTCGGGTAAAAACAAGGTAGAAAACCGTTGTGAAAATAACAATCGCAATGAATCCGCCAATGTGCTTTCCAAATGCATCCGTCTGAATGTGCCAAAGCTCATCCGAACCAATGATGTAGGCTAAGAACGTGTTGGCAATCAGAAAGGAGATTCCCCAGAAAATGGTGTGTTTCGCCAGTCGCTTGCCGATTTTGTTCCACGTCCATGGATCATCTTTGAGTTTCTTTTGGTGCGTCCAATCGCCCTCAATCCAGTATTCGATGCGGCGGAAGACCATCTCCATGAAAATCGTTTGTGGGCAGACCCAACCGCAAAACAAGCGACCGTAAATAATCGTAAACAAGATCACGAACACGATTCCAATCACCATTGCGATGGCGAACAGATACAAATCTTGCGGCCAGAAAATTTTACCGAAGATGACAAACTTGCGTTCAATGACGTTGAACAATAACAATTGCTCTCCACCAACCTTTATGTGCGGTGCGGCAAAGAGAATAGCCAACAACACATAACTGACAATTTTGCGATAGTTGTAGAACCGTCCTACCGGTTTTTTGGCAAAAATCCAACGTCTTCCACCCTTCTCATCCACTGTCGCAATGCGATCGCGAAATTCCTCCTCGTTGTATTCCTCTTGGTTACTCATCCTCTTTTTCGGATTGTTCCGCTTTATCGTCCTCGTCGTTGTCCTCTACTTCTTCCTCAGTATCACCATCCTCTAGGATCTCGCCTTGCGGCTCCGAACCTTGTGTGTACGGCAATGAAAGTACATAAGATGTCACTTGCTGGATCTCGATTGGATTCAATTTCGACTCATGTTCAGGCATTTTTCCATTTGGAGATCCTCTACGAACATTTTTGTAGAGATCCTTGATGTCGTAACCATAAATCCAAGCATTATCGGTAAGATTTGGTCCAATATCCCCAGCTCCCTTTGGTCCGTGGCAGCTTACACAATTCGTAGCAAACAACTCCTTTCCTTTCGCTAAGTCGGCAGCATCGGTCATGAGGGTAGCGTTGGTTTCATCAACGTTCATCGCCATTGCTTTTCGGTAAGCCATTTTTTCAGCTTCCGCCTGTTTCATTTCTTTGTTATAGGCAGCAATCTGGAGATCTGATGTTCCAAGTATGTGATAATTGAACAGGTAAATTACAGCAAATGCGATGGTTCCGTAGAACATCCACACCCACCATGGTGGCAGATTGTTGTCCAACTCCCGAATGCCATCGTATTCATGGTGAAGCAAAATAGAGGCCTCCTCTTCAATGGGTACAACATCCGTGAGCAACTTACTCACTTTCTGCATAGAAGCTG
This sequence comes from Crocinitomicaceae bacterium, assembly GCA_041303175.1. Taxonomy (GTDB): domain Bacteria; phylum Bacteroidota; class Bacteroidia; order Flavobacteriales_D; family Crocinitomicaceae; genus UBA4466. The sequence goes on from JBFYPU010000300.1 coordinate 14,634, forward strand.
GTTTTTCAGCAATTGCCTGATGTTCATCTTGCACCAGTTCAACAAAACTATTGAACATTCGACGCAAGTAGAGCAAAACAGCCAACAAGACAATGTTCAGCACCAGCATCACGTACAAATCCGAGTTTTCCACTAAGAGCCAAGGTTGATTTTCGACTGCCTCTCCGGGTTGTAAAAAATCGAGTGCATTGGCACTATTGGCAAGTAATCCCGTTCCGATAATGATCAGAATTAGGTTTTTAAGTCCGCCACCAGATTCTTTTTTCGCATCCGCTTCGTTTTTATCGGCGAGTCGCGACTTGAAATAATCTGAGCCAATATAAATCCGAATGGAGCTCGCTACCATCGCAATGGCAATCAGCAAAGCAATCATTAGGACGCCCAAGGCATAAAACAGATTCAAATTGGTGTCATAATTTGGCAAAAGAACGACTTCTACTTCACCTGGGGTTGTCGACCCTGCTGTGGCTTCAGCTTTGACAGGTTCCGTCCAATTGTCAACATAATCGAGAATCGCATCGACATCCTCCTTTTTAACATCTTGAGCGGGCATTTTTGACGCGTCAAAATCCTTGATAGCAGCTGCCATTTTGCTTCGACCTGAAGTGATCAACACGTCAGAATTCGTCACCCATTCGTACAACATATCGCCCTCTTCGGCATCGATCCATTTTTGTTTCACCCCTTGCAGCATTGGACCAGTTCCATTTTTTTGAAGCAAGTGACAGGTGTTGCATTTCGCTTTGAACAGGGCTTCCCCGTCTTGAGCCATTAGGATTCCACTGAAATTTGTCCAAAGAATGAGGATGAGTCCGTATTTCTTGAGATTATTCATATTAGTTGGTTTTGTCGAGTTCTTGAATTAAATCCACTTGAGAGCCATCCTCTAGCGGCATCGCACTGAGTTCGGTGATTCTTGTTTTTTTCATGCGGATCACCAGGGTGAACATCACAATAAAGAAGAGAACGAAGATGAGCAACGAGATCATTGGATAGATGTTCACGCCATCGATGTCAGTTAAATTGTGTTTGATATACCGTAACATAGTTTCTCTTTTTTACTTAGTAAGTGTGTCCGCTGGAGCTGCCGCAGCTTCAGGTGTTTTCTCTTTCGTATCCATTCCCAATCGTTGGAGGTAAGCAATCATCGCCACCAACTCCTTCGTTTTGAGTTTGTTGATCATCTCCTTTTTATTGAGCGTTTTCTGCGCGCTTTTTGGCGTATTGCTGATGATGTCATTCACAATATCCTCTGCAATCACTTCCGCTTGCGCCTTCATTTCTCGAACAGCTTTCACGTCAAATCCTTTTGAATATGGCACACCTAAAGTTTGCATCGCTCTAATTTTGCGTGGCATAAGCGTGGTGTCGTAATCGTTCTCCAACATCCACGTATAGGCTGGCATAAGCGAACCTGTTGAAAGGTCTTTTGGACGAAGCATGTGTGTGTAATGCCAGAAATTACTTCGTTTGCCACCTTCCCTAGCAAGATCGGGTCCAGTTCGTTTAGATCCCCATTGGAAAGGATGATCGTAGACAAATTCACCCGATTTCGAATAATCGCCGTAGCGCTCGGTTTCAAAACGCAGCGGTCGAATCATTTGCGAGTGGCAGTTGTAGCAACCTTCTTTAATATACAAGTCGCGTCCTTCCAATTCCAATGGAGTATAAGGTTTTACCGCAGAGATCTTCGGAACGTTGCTTTCCACTATCATCGTTGGGATAATTTCGACCATTCCTCCAATAAGGATGACGATCAAACTCACGAGCATAAATCGAATTGGACGTTTTTCAATAGCACGGTGCCAGTATTGACCTCCTTCAACTTTTGCATTGCGCGTAACCACTGCCTCTGCTGGTTCGTCAGCAAGCAATTTTCCAGATTTCGCAGTTTTGATTAAGTTGTAGAACATCATGACTGCACCAATAATGAAGAGCAATCCGCCCAATGCACGCAACATGTAATAAGGCTCAAGTGCTGTAACTGTTTCCAAGAATTCAGGATTCGCGAGGTTTCCATCTTCTTTGAAATCTTGCCACATCAACCCTTGCATAAATCCAGCGATGTACATTGGAACAGCATAAAGGATAACCCCTAGAGTTGCAATCCAGAAGTGCTGATTTGCGAGTTTTTTCGAGTAAAGTTTCACTCTGAAAATTCGCGGGAATAGCCAATAAAGCATCCCGAAAGTAAACATCGCATTCCAACCCAATCCCCCTACGTGGACGTGAGCAATTGTCCAATCGGTAAAGTGAGAAATGGAGTTCACGTTTTTCAAAGAAAGAAGTGGCCCTTCAAACGTAACCATCCCGTAGCAGGTTAAAGCGACCACCATGAATTTCAACATCACGTCATCACGAACGCGATCCCATGCGCCGCGCAGGGTAAGCAAACCGTTGAGCATTCCACCCCAAGATGGCGCAATCAACATGATTGAAAAGACGACGCCCAAACTCTGCGCCCAATCGGGTAAAGATGTATAAAGTAAGTGGTGAGGTCCTGCCCAAATATAGATAAAGATGAGTGCCCAGAAGTGAATAATCGACAGTCGGTATGAATAAACAGGGCGGTTAGCTGCCTTTGGTACAAAATAGTACATCAAGCCGAGGTAAGGCGTTGTCAAGAAGAAGGCAACGGCATTGTGACCGTACCACCATTGCACGAGTGCATCTTGAACGCCTGCATAGGCTGAGTAACTTTTGAACATGGAAACAGGGAGTTCAAACGAGTTGAAAATATGCAACACAGCAACTGTCACGAATGTTGCGATGTAAAACCAAATGGCCACATACAGGTGTTTCACACGGCGTTTGAGTATGGTTGCAAACATGTTCCAACCGAAAACAACCCATAAAACAGTGATAAGAATATCAATCCACCACTCCAACTCAGCATATTCTTTTCCTGTAGAGATCCCTAACGGGAGCGTAACGACAGCGCAAACAATGATAAACTGCCATCCCCAGAAATTGATGTAGCTGAGTTTATCGCTCCACATTCGTGCCTTCAAAAGACGTTGAAGCGAATAATACACCCCCATAAAAATTCCATTTCCTACAAACGCGAAGATCACGGCATTGGTATGCAGCGGTCTGATTCGCCCGAAGGACAAGAAACTATATCCTAGATAGTCATTAAAAAACTCAGGGAATGCTAATTGGAGTGCGGCGATGAGCCCGACGACCATCCCTGTGATCCCCCAAATGATGGTGGCATAGGCGAAATACTTTACGATCTTATTGTCGTAACTAAACTTTTCTACTTCCATTTTTGTCTGTCTGATTTATTGGTTCAATTAGTTCATCATCAAAGAGAATTCGCATCGCAGGTGTTTGGTCGTCCTCAAACTGCCCATTCTTCGTTGCCCAGAAAAAGGAAACCAAGAAAAACAGTGCTATCACGAGGCTTACAATCAACATTAAATAGATAATTCCCATAGCACAAATCAAAGGAGAAAGAGCGCGAAAAAGTATGACAACGGTTAGGCTAAAACCTGATTTAAATCATGTTTAACGCAAGTCGCACAAAGTCAGTGAATTCAGGCAAAACTAGCGCCGAAATTGAATGGAAAAAGTACTGATCAATACGATGGTGATTGAACTTATCGGCATCAGAATTGCAGCGACAAGTGGAGTCAAATTCCCCGTTACAGCAAAGCCGATTCCAATCAAATTATACGTGATTGAAAAGACGAGACAAATACGAAGTACTGTCTTGGCAAATCGTCCACTCCTCAACAAATCTGTGAGTTTGTACAATTGATTGGCTTCCAAAATGGCATTTGAACTCGGGGAGAACTGAAAAACATCTTCTGAGATAGCAATTCCAACATCCGCTTTGGATAATGCCCCAGCATCGTTTAATCCATCCCCTATCATCATGACACGTTTACCTTCACCTTGCAACTTACTGATGTACGCGTACTTATCCTCGGGCGTTTGCTTGAAATAAGTCCTTTCTTTGTTCGGAAATAGCGATGCCATCAACTCGGCGTCGGTTGTTGAATCGCCCGAAAGAGCATGAATGGTGTATTGGGTTGCCAATTCGGAAAGCATGGTGCCTACGCCTTCGCGCACTTCTGATTCAAAAAGGAATTTGCCCTTCACTGCACCGTCAATGCTGACTAGTGTTCCCGATTCATTTTCCCGATTGGAAAAAGCTGCACTGCCAATTGATAATCGTTGACCGTTCACACTTCCGCGGATTCCTTGACCTGGAACCTCCTCAAAATCGAGCAGATCCAATGAGGTGTCCAGGACCAATTTTTTGGTTTTGATCCATCGGGAGATTGACCGCGAAATCACGTGTGTGGAGGAATTGGTAAGCATCAAAATCGCATTCCATTCGCGTTCCGAAAGTTCGCCTCCTTCGAAATGCACTTTTTCTTGGCTTCCTTTGGTGAGGGTTCCCGTTTTATCAAATACTATGTCGGTAATGTCGTTCATGGCTTCCACCACATCTGCATTTTTGAGGTAGAGTCCGTTTCGACCCATTTTTCGCATGGTATTACCGTACGTGAACGGTCGCGAGAGCGCTAAAGCGCATGGACATGCCACAATTAGAACGGAAACAACGGCAGGTACAACCATTGATGAATCCATAAAAAACCAGGCAATTGCGGCTCCCACGGCAATCACAATTACTGCGATCAAGAAATAAACGGAGAGGCGATCTTCTTTCTGAACATGTGTGCCTTCTTCTGCCTTGTTCCAAAGATTTGCCAATCGGCTACGTTCAGATTTCGTTTTTGCCCGAAAGCGCGTTTTTGCACCAACAAGTCGACCACCAGCGTATACCTGATCACCTCGAGTCATGGAAACAAGCACAGATTCCCCAGTAACAAAACTATAATCAATTTGTGCAGATTCTGAAACCAAGATAACATCGCATGGAATAATTTCATCGTTTCTAATCAACAATTCATCCCCTTCATTGATTTTTTCTACTTCCACAATTTCCTCATCATCGCCCACTGCGCGCAACACTGCAACTGGAAAGTACGATCGATAATCACGATCAAAAGATAAGGAACGGTATGTTTTTCGTTGAAACCACTTTCCGATTAGTAGGAAAAAAATGAATCCTGCGAAGCTATCCATGTACCCCGGACCCGATCCAGAAAAGATGTGGTAACAACTTTGTGCATACAGCGCGATGATTCCCAGGGTGATTGGCACATCAATATTGAGTTGACCGTAGCGGACAGCTTTATAGGCAGAAACGTAGTAATCCCGCGCCGAGTAGAGCAACACAGGAATTGAAATAAAGAATGATAAATAGGACGTAAATGATCGAATTCCAGTATCCGTTTGTGCAATTCCGAGGTATTCTGGAAAGCTCCAGAGCATGATGCTTCCAAAGGCAAATCCTGCCATTCCGATTTTGTAGAGAAATGTTTTGTCGATGGAATGGTTGATTTTTTTTCGCTCCTCGAAATTTGGTGGATACCCAATTCGATCCAACAGAATCGCCAATTCAGAAAGACTAAAATCGGCTTTTTGGAAAACAATCGTTGCCATTCGTTCGGTGAAATTTGTTTGGCAGCTAATGATTTTTGGTTCAATTTTTTGAATGTTCTCGAGCAAATAAATGCAAGAAGAGCAGTGAATGGCAGGTAAAAAGAGCGTTACGTGAACGGATTGCTCATCTTGAAACTCAATCAAGCGTTCTTGAATCTCGGGTACACTTAAAAAATCGTAAGCATATTGATCGATGGATTTCGGCTTTGATCCTGCGTTACCTTCGAGGTCGTAGAATGAAGATAAACCATTGCTATTGAGAAGTAGGTACACACTTTTACAACCGTTGCAACAGAATTTTTTTTCGTCCTCACGGTAGGCTCTTCCAATTATATCATCTCCGCAATGGTAACATGCTTCGCTCATATTGTTCTCGAAAATAGACGCTCGTTTTGATTTCTGGTATTCAAACTTTGATCAAACGCCATGCATACATTTCGCACAAAAGGGATTCCCGCTTCTTTGATTTTCACGGTGTTTCCTTCAATTTCAACGAGTTTATCACGCACCATTTCACCCAACTTTTCGCGCACTTGCGTATTTACACAGAATGCACCTGATTCACTCATTTCTGTTTCAAAATGACACATTAGATCGAGGATATAGCGACGAATTTCAAGATCGAGTTCTGAGAGTAAGTGTCCTCGGAAAATTGGCAATTCGCCCGCGTTCACACGTTCTTGATAGGCTTCAACGGTTTTTTCATTTTGAGCAAATCCAAACCAACTATCTGAAATTGCAGACATCCCCAATCCAATGAGCATTGGTGTATTTTGGGTGGTATATCCCATGAAATTTCGGTGCAAGCGTTTCTCTAGAAAAGCCTGTGCTAAGGAATCCTCTCGCAAGGCAAAATGATCCATACCAATTTCCAAATATCCCGCTTTGAGCAAGACCAATTTTGCCTGTTCGTATAGTTCCCGTTTCACCTCTCCTGATGGAAGATCGCTCTCATCATACCCACGCTGTCCATTCCCTTTGATCCATGGAACGTGTGCGTAACTATAAAGTGAAATCCGATCCGGACGCAGTTCCAGTGTTTTTTCAACCGTATACAGCATGTCGGTCAAGGACTGTTTCGGAAGACCAAAAACCAGGTCATGACTGATCGACGTGTAGCCAATTTTCCGTGCTAAATCATGTACCTCTTTCACCTGCGAAAAAGGCTGAATCCGGTGAATTGCTTTTTGAATACTTGGATTATAATCTTGTACCCCAAGGCTTAGTCTGCGGAATCCAAGTGTAAATAATTTCTCCAAATGTTCCTCCGAGGTGTTGTTCGGATGTGCTTCAAATCCCATTTCAACAGCAGAAGGATCAATTTCCAATCCCATCAGCAGGTGATTGACCAGTCGAACCAATTCATCGGCTGCAAAAAACGTGGGTGTTCCTCCACCAAAATGAAGTTCTTTGATAGTTGCATTTTCCAATCCTGCCGCTTGGTAAAGCTTCCACTCCCGAATAACCGCATCAATGTAAGGTTGCTCCAAGGAATGATTTTTTGTGATGCGCTTGTGGCAACCGCAAAATGTACATAGGCTTTCACAAAAAGGAAGATGAACGTACACACTGAGATCATTGGTTGGGAATTCCTTACGATTCCGTTGAATTGTCGCCATCCATTCTGCACTACTCAAGGCATCATTCTTCCAGAATGGAACGGTTGGATACGAAGTATAACGCGGACCAGGCACGTCGTATTTCTCAATTAAACTCATTTGTCTGTGTTCGTTTTACGGTGTAAAAATAGCACGCTGTTTCTGCCGAAAAAATGATCTAAATCATACTTCGACGAAACGATCCATAAATCACCATCTAGATCAACCGTTTTAGTGAAAACTTTTACAAAAATTGTCACTGTTTGACCGATGAAAACCGTATATTTGATAGAGAAAACGATTCAGACCAATATGCTCGAAAAATCACATAAGCACGTAACGTGTGCAAGCTGCTTGTCGCGCAAAAATTCCCTTTTGTGTGCCATATCAGATAGCGAAATTGAAACTATAGAACAGAATAAATCGTGTTCGTATTTTAAAAAAGATCAACCTCTGTTCGTTGAAGGTAGTATTCCTCGCGGTGTCTATTGTATCAATGAAGGGAAAGTAAAGATTTTTGCTCGAGGTGAAGAAGGCAAGGAACAGATCATCCACGTAGCGAAAGCTGGCGAAATTGTTGGTTTTCGTGCCATGTTTAGCGGTGAACCATATACCGTTGCTGCCAACACATTGGAGGAAAGCAACATTTGTTTTATTGGAAAAAGTGATTTTTTAAACTTGGTTGACACCAATTCCACGTTGCGCAATGGAATATTGAAAGAACTTTCGAAAGAATTGGGTGAACGTGCGTCATTCATTAAAAATATGGCACAAAAATCGGTTCGTGAGCGACTTGCTTCTGCCTTGATTATTCTTGACGATATTTACGGTGAAGAAATGATCAACCTTTCACGCGAAGACTTGGCAAATTTTGTGGGAACAGCCACAGAAACTTTGATTCGCTTGTTGAAAGATTTCAAAGATGAAGGGTACATTCGTACGCATGTTAGAAAAATTGAATTGATCAACCAGAATGGGCTAATTTCCATCGCTGGAACCTGATTCGTACCACTTCAATATCTTGCGCCGCGGATAATTTCGTCCGTTGATTAAAAAAGTTCTCTGATCGTGAACCTTTTCAACTCGTCGCTGTACAGTTCAAAAAGCACAGCCATGAAAAAATCGATTCTTTCCGCACTTAGCGCAGCATGTTTGACAATCTCCTTCGCTCAAGGTCCACCTCCTACTCCCCCAACAACGAACAAAAAAGTTCAGGTTGCCATTCTTTTTGACACGTCAAACAGTATGGACAATCTGATCGACCAAGCCAAAGCTCGAATTTGGAGTATCGTGAACGAAATCAGTAATTTACGCTACGAAGGCAGCACGCCAACCATGCAATTTGCCCTCTATGAATATGGAAATGATGGTCTTTCAGAGGCGGATAACTACTTGCGACAAGTGCTTAATTTCACCTCCGATTTGGATGATTTGTCACAAAAAATGTTCTCATTGACAACAAATGGAGGTAGTGAATATTGTGGCGCCGTGATTCAAAAAGCGCTCGATGAACTCGAATGGTCAAACGATCAAACCGACTTGAAGCTGGTTTACATTGCTGGAAATGAAGAATTTAATCAAGGCTCAGTGGATTACAAAAAGGCATGTACGAATGCCCGCAGCAAATCCGTGTATGTAAATACAATCTTTTGTGGTTCGCAGCAAGAAGGCATTAGTTTACATTGGTTCGACGGTGCAGATTGCTCTGGTGGCGATTATTTCAACATTGATTCTGACAAGGAAATGGTGTACATCAAAACGCCTTATGACTCTATTATTCAGCAGTACAACGACTCATTGAACACGACTTACTACGGTTACGGGTCTATGGGAGACGTGAAAAAAATAAGTCAATTGAATGAAGATGGCAATGCCGAAACAATGGCGCCATCAGTAGCGACAGAACGTGCAGTATCAAAATCAAAAAAATCAGCTTACAACAATGCGACATGGGATTTGATTGATGCGAGTGAAGCTGGAAAAGACATCAATGAATTGAAAGAGGAAGAATTGCCTGAAGAATTCAGGAATAAAACACCGGAAGAAAAAACCGCATTGCTTGAGGCGAAGAAATTGGAGCGCGAAAAATACCAAACCAAAATCGGTGAATTGGCCATTGAACGTGACGAATTTATAGCTGAAGAGAAAAAGAAAATGGCCGAAAAAGGTCAAGAAATCGATGATTTTGGCTCAGCTGTGAATTTGAGCATTGAAAACAGAGCGAAGAGCAATGGATTCGAAAAAACACCTAACTAAACCCACGAATCAATCAGCTGTTAAGACCCTTTCAAAAGCGTCAAATCGCGATGCCTTGAGCTAGTCGAAACGGAGACTTTCGAAAATTTCACGAGTGAGTTAACATGTCGTTAATCAACGAGTTAAATTTTTGGGATAACAATGAGTTGGCGATTTTGCGAGGGGCTTAGTTTTCATGTTGGAAAGCCTGGACGGTACATGTCTGGGCTTTTTTTTTACCTTGGCATCATGTTAGCAACATTTTCCTCCAAAATTGAATTCCTAGAGAAGCTCAACATGGCATACGTCAGCGTCAGTGAAGACCAACTGCGTGAATTGCTTCAGATGGAAGATAAATTGCTGTACAACCAACGGTTTCATGTCACGGTAAACGATTCGGTCACTTGGCAAGGTGGAACGGTTTCACTTGGAAATAAATCGGCTTACATTACTTTTTCGAAGGCTCGGATGAAAGAAATTGGCGTTTATGTGGGAGATACCGTGGATGTACAATTGGAAAAAGATACATCCGAATATGGTTTCATCGTTCCCGAAGAGTTTGAGGAAGTATTGCGCCAAGACGATCAAGCGAATCAAGTATTTTTAGCACTTCCCAAAGGCACACGCCGGGCGATCATTTACCTTGTTCTTCAAATCAAAGCCAGCGACAAACGCATCGAAAAGAGCATTTTTTTACTTGGTAATTTGAAAAAAGCGCCCGTTGGAAAATTAACAATGCGCCACATTCTTGGTAAAGATTTACCCTAAGAAATGGGTATATTTGCACAAATTTTATTCGCATGGCAGTTTATTTGGATAATGCAGCAACAACACCCGTTGCACCAGAAGTGGTAGCAGCAATGATTCCTGTGTTAACGGAAGTTTTTGGAAACCCATCTTCCTCTCACTCCTATGGACGAACTTCCAAAGCACTGATTGAAACAGCACGTCGTTCGATCGCGAAGCATTTGAACTGTCAATCTTCGGAAATTATTTTTACTTCCGGAGGTACAGAAGCGGATAACATGGCACTCACTTCGGCAGTTAGTTTAGGTGGTGTTACACATATCATTACATCTGAAATCGAACACAAAGCAGTCATTACAACGGCGGAGGCACTTGCAGAACACCATGGAATTCGCGTTTCCTACGTGAAATTAGGATCGGATGGAACAGTGGATTTGGCGGATCTTGAACAACTCTTGCAGGGGCCAGAGAAAAAAATGGTCTCCTTGATGCACGCCAACAACGAAATTGCGACGCTACTTCCATTGAAAAAAGTGAGTGAAATGTGCCGAAAATACCGTGCCTATTTCCACTCGGATACGGTGCAAACAATGGGCCATTACACCTTTGATTTAACTGATTTAGACATCGACTTTATCACCTGCGCGGCTCACAAATTTCATGGTCCTAAAGGAATTGGGTTTCTGTATGTCAACAAAAAAACAAAGGTAGAAGCTCTCATACATGGTGGGGCGCAAGAACGTGGATTGCGCGGCGGAACTGAAAATGTGCACGGCGTGGTTGGACTTGCGAAGGCAATGGATTTAGCCTATTCAGACGTTCTCGGACATCAAAACCATGTTCAAGGTTTGAAAAGTTACATGATCAATGAATTAAAAGACATGTTTGAGGACATCGCATTTCACGGAGACATTCGTCCAGAAACTTCTTTGTACACGGTGCTCAATGTGTGTTTCCCACGAACGGATAAAGCTGGAATGTTGCTCTTTACCTTGGATTTGAAAGGAATTGCCGTTTCGGGTGGAAGTGCTTGTTCTTCTGGCGCATCGATTGGATCACACGTTCTCTCAGGGATTGATGCCGACATGACCCGTCCAAATGTTCGTTTTTCTTTTTCACGCTATACCACAAAAGAAGAAATTGATTTCGCTTTGGAACAGATTCGGGTAGTCTTTGAAAAAACACTCGTTTAAAATTGTACATTCGTCGTTATGACGGAGAAACCATATCATATCTTAATGATGAGTTCGTGGTACCCAACGACTCACCAACCTTTCACTGGGAATTTTGTTCAACGCCAAGCTCAATTGATCGCTACCATTCATCATGTGACGGTGATCCATACCATATCACACCCTACCGAATCAGCCTACCGAATAGAAAAAAAAGTGAGCGGTAATCTGACTGAAATATTGGTCTATCACCCACGTGCGAAATCGCTTTTGACCAAGTTATCACACCAACACAAGGCGTTGGATATGGCACTCAAGGATCTAAAAAAGGTCGATTTACTGCTCTCGTCTGTAATGTTACCGAAAGGAGTTCAGTTCAGCCGTGTGAAAAATTTGCTTGGATGTCCATGGGTTCACATCGAACACGGATCCTATTTTCGGAAAGCGTATTGGAAAACATTGAGCCTTGCGCAGCGCATAATTATTTCGCGGTCTATCAAGCGAATGGATGCCATTTATGTGGTTTCGGAACAACTGAAACAGGATGTGCTTTCGCACTTTCCTCGCTTAAAAATAGGGGTTTTACCCAATCACATCGACACGGATCTATTCAAATTTGAACCCAAAAACCCTAGTGAAATCAAGAAATTCCTGCACATCTCAACCTTGGAGGACACAACAAAAAACCCAAAGGGGATGTTGGATGCATGCAAACTATTGGTCGATAAAGGGATCTTTGATTTTCATCTGACGATCATTTCAGACGAACCGTATGCGAAATGGGAATCTGTCGTTGAAGACTACGACATTTCGAATCAAGTAGCATTTGACGGTCCATTTGACTGGGAAGAATTGCCCCGTTGGTACCAACAATCGGACGCTTTCATTCTCAATTCGAATTACGAAACATTTTCCATTGTGATCGCCGAATCGTGGTCAACAGGGACACCTGTAATTTCCACACCAGTTGGTATTGCAGCGAATATCCCAAAAGAATTGGGAATTCAAACAAAGGTGAACGATCCAACAAGTCTTGCCAGCGCGATGGAAAAAATCATCAACGATACGCATTCATTTCATGCTCCAGCCATTTCGGCAGCAGCACAACAGTTCAGCTCAAAGCAAATTCTCGCGCAGTTGGAAACCATCATTGACACCTATGTTCGATAAAAAAAGCGTGTTCTTGGCACTACAAACAGAGGTCAACGCTCGGATTGAATCCTTGGAAATGGCCTTGGATGAAAGTCGCAGCGAAATGGTGAGTGAATCCAAAAGTACGGCCGGCGACAAGCACGAAACCGGTCGAGCCATGGCGCAACTGGAACAAGAAAAACTGGGTGGACAGGTCTTGAATGCACGTGAATTGAAACAAGTAATCGCTCAAATTGATCCAACCGTCAAAAATGACTCTGTTACCTTCGGAAGTTTGGTAAAGACAAGCACAGGTTGGTTTTTCTTTTCAGTTGGAATTGGGAAATTGCTGGTGCAATCGGAAACGGTTTTTTGTTTGACCATCACTTCACCCCTCGGAAATGCCATGCAGGGCAAGAAATCGGGCGAGCACTTTCAATTGAACGGGAACACGCTATCCATTTTGGAAGTATCCTGAATTGGGTTAAATCACTGCTGTGAACACACGTGTATATTAATAGTGAGAGCTCAAGGAGCAATGAACCCGTTAAAGGAACTCAACACAACTAAATCAAATCGAACAAATCGTTCACACCCATGTACCGTTCTTTGGTAAACCCTTCGGCATATTTCACGCCAATCGGTCTTCCGTATTGCATCATGCGCGATGCGATAAACTCAAAGAAATCTTTCCCTGAAATAGGCGTTTCCGGTGCGTCTGAATTCGGATCAAAAAATTGTGTTTTGAAGGCTTTGATGGCATCCACTTTTCGCTCATAGAAATCACTTACATCTACCACAAAATCGGGTTCGATGTGGTAATCTTGGATGTAATGATACACCGCTTTAGGTCGATGCGCGACTTGCGTTTCTCCATCCCACTCCGTTTCAACTTTCATCAATCCCGATAAAAAACACGCTTCCGATACCAATTGTCCTGCTCGACCATGATCTGGGTGCCGATCTCGAACAGCATTTGCCAGAACAATACTTGGTTGAAACCGTCGAATTTGAGCAATAATTTTACGCTTATTCTCTTGGTTGATTTCAAAGAAACCATCCTCCATCATGAGATTTACGCGGTGCTTAATTCCTAATATTTCGGATGACGCTGCCGCTTCTGCGTAACGTGTTTGTATCGTTCCACGCGACCCTAATTCACCTTGCGTCAGGTCAACGATTGCAACCGTTTTACCTTGAGAAATGTGCTTCATCAAGGTTCCAGCACACGACAATTCGATGTCATCTGGATGTGCTGCGAATGCGAGAATATCGACCTTAGAGTTCATCGTTGTTTTCTTTCATTGCTTTTTTGTAGGCACGATTTCTCAAGCCCGCCACCACTGTGAAGGCTACAAAGAGCCAAAACGTGATGATCACCCAATTGGGTAATGCCGCCATGCTATCCCCTTGCGCATAAGAGTGCAGTCCAACGAGGTAGAAATTCACACCGAAGAAGGTGAATAGAATGGAAGAATAGCCCCACATTCCGAGTACATTGAAGAGGAATTTTCCTTTCATTCCTGGGATGTAGCGGACGTGCAAAATGATTGCATAGACCAAAACTGCAACCAGCGCCCACGTTTCTTTTGGATCCCAGCCCCAATACCTTCCCCACGATTCATTCGCCCAAACGCCACCGAGGAACGTGCCAATGGTGAGCATGAATACGCCAATGGTCATGAAAATTTCGGAAAGATACGTCAGCTCGTTGATGTTGATATTCACAATCTCCGCGTTTTTCTTATTGCGAACGATGTACAAAATCAATGCAAAGAAGCCCAATATAAATGAGATGCCGAGCGGTGCATAACTTCCTGTGATAATGGCCACGTGGATCATCAACCAGTAGGATTTGAGCACAGGCTGCAAGGGTGTAATTTCTGGATCGAGGAGGTTCATCTCGGATACAAAGAGCATCATAAATGTAAGAATTGCAGCACCTGCCACCACTACTGGGTATTTTTTGATCAAGAAAAATCCACTGAACATGGTTACAAAACCAATGAAGACAATTGCCTCATATCCATTGCTCCAAGGCGCATAACCTGTGATCATTGCACGCATGTAAATCCCGTAGCCGTGAAAGAGGAAGGTAACAACCACCACAGCCAAAAGCAGGTAAGAAATCCAGCGAACGACTTTTTTCGTTTTGCTATTTGGGCGCACAAAGATTGCCACAAAGAAAAGGATGAACAACGAAAAGCCAATCAATCCATAATACTTCGCTGATCGACCGAAAATATTCATTTCATTGTAGCGAATTTCCATCGCAACATCTTCTCTTGATGGGCACACATCTCCTCCTTCAGCATATTGAAAGTCAACAAATTTCTTGATCAATCCGAGCACTTCCGAGTCTGAGTTTTCACGTACAGATCGATCGATTGCAGAGAACATTTCCAAGGACAATTTTGAGCCATTTTGCCCCTCTTTCGCCAAGTCCGGACTTAACGGAACAAACCACGTATTTGCAGGATCCGATTTGAGAGGAATAATTTTCATCATGCTCCAAAGCGCAATGTCATTCATCACGGAGAAGCGTTCACCGAGCTTGATCAACTTTTTGTCAAATTCATCGCGTTCAGATTCTTTCTTTTGAAACGCTTTTTGGTATTCCGCCATGAAAATGAACTGCCCCGTTAAAGTGTCTGTCAAATCAATAAGGGAGACATATTCTCGACCTTTGAAACGATCTCTAATTCCTCCTTTACTTTCGACATAAATGTGCTCGTTACGCATCCAGTACTCAGGATACATGTGCATACTCACCACGAGTTGAACGGCATTTTTTCCGTCGAATGTGTTTGAGCGGTGCAGTTTTCGGAGGATCTGATCACAAAATGTGTGCATTGGAATGATCCGACCACTAAAATCTTGCACGAGGACCTTCGCCAATTCATCAGACACCTTTTCCGACATAATTCTGTGGATTGGGGGACCTTGTGGACGAGCAGGTTCGGCAGCTTGCTGCTCGTGCGCGTGTGCTTGTATGACCGTATCGACACCGATTGAATCACCGCTTGCGGCCAAGGAATCTCCTACAATGGCATGATCGTGTCCCGAATGATCCACTTCTTCAACTGCCGTAGTTTGACCAAACGCCAAGCTCGACATGAACAAAGCTGCTACAATTGGCAGTTCAAGTTTGCTTCTTCGTTCACTTGATTTCGAAAGCAAACGCACCAATTCGCGCATTCGACCGTTTTTCACAAAGAGGGAAAGTACCATTCCGAGCGTCATCAACAAGTAACCGATATAGGTAATTCCAGTCCCCAAAGCATCGTGGTTTACGCTTAAAATCGTACCAGATTCATCTTGGAAATAACTCGATTGGAAGAAGCGGTAGCCCCCATAATCGATCACGTGGTTCATGGAAAGCGTGTATTTTTTATTAAAGCTATTTTTCTTATCCAAAATTTCTAGATCACTCTCGAAGGAAGATGCCATGTTTGAACCTGGGTAGCGCTCCAAACGAAAATCGCGGCATCCAACCTCAAATGGAATTTCGATCATTTTTGGACCGTAGACAAAGGTGTAATAAAGTCCATTGATTTTCACTTCAACAGGGGCTGGAAGCGAACCGATCCCGCCGGTTAACGTGACCAACTTCGATACATTTTCGTGTGTCACTTTTACGATCAAATCATCCAAACCTGCTCCCTTTTCTTTAGCCTTCATGCGCACGTTTTTCGTGTGCTTTTTTATTCCCTTGAATACAAATTGTGCAGCTCCGACTTGGTATAGCGTTGCCGCTTCAAGTTGAACCAAGGTATCAATCGGAATAGGTTTGTAGAGCGAATCTGGGATTTCACGGTTCCGATCAGATGCGCGCAAGGTAGACATTGGCAAACTTTTCCCTCCCGTATACGCGACTTTCATTTGGATGATGTTTCCTTTTTTGAAGAACTCCACTCCTGGCATCGCATCGCGTTTTTCAAAAGAAAACGGCACATTGTCGAGCATCAAAAATCCATTTTCTCCAATAAACTTTGACTCACCCAAGTGGACAATTTCCAATGCAGATTCTTTAATGCTGTCATTGGTCACCATAGAATCGATCATGTTTTTTTGAAAATCGACGTATTCAATGCGGATATTCCCTGAACGCCCTGGATAAGTTTGATCGTAAGAAAAATCGTTGTACCAATCCAATTCCGATAAGTACATGGGGTATTCATTGGACAGTTGGAGATCTTTTTTATCCGTGATCACATACGAAAGGTAGGGATTTGAAGAATAAATAAAATTGGCTGTTTTTCCTTCTGGCACTCTCATTACACCTTCAAAGCTGAAGAAACGTGTCACGCCAGCACCAATCAAAATGACGATAAATGAAACGTGAAAGAGGAGCACCGACCATTTTTTTAGTTGCACCATCCGGTAGCGAATGATGTTAGCGATGAGATTTAGTGCAAGATAGGTTAATAGTAAATTGAACCACAACGCATTGTATATAAACAATTTAGCTGTTTGCACATCGTATGCAGATTCCATGAACGTTGCCCCAGCAATGACTGCAAGGAAAATGAACATTGCAACCGTCATCATGCGCATTGAAAAAAAGTGATTCGCAAATTTATCCATGGATTGTGCTTAAAAAATGTCGTACAAATTTAATGAATCATGCCCGTTTAACTGCACGATTTTGGGATTTAATCGCATGGAGCGGAGAATTTAAGGGAATCCTAAGAAATAGTGGGATTAATAGATGATTTGATTCGCCTCGCTGCTGTCGTTGACGGTCTTCTAAGGCGGTATTTAGATTATTAGACGCAAGCCGAGCATTGTCCTTGTTAGACGGAACGGATACCTAATTGAACATTATTCTAGAATAGAATGACTGCCCTATGTCCGACATTACCACCACACAACGAACGTTCGGGTTTGTGCACCATCTTCATTTTTTGTCCAGACCAAAGGTGAACGTTTCTGGCGGTGTTCAGCAGCGATCAGGGTTTCCATTTCCTCAACGGATTTCCATTCGACGTGGTTTAATTCGCGGAGGAACCAATCGGATTTTGGTGCGAGGGCATAGGTAAAAGTCGCTTCATGGTTCTCGAGCCATTC
>JBFYPU010000301.1:0-13207 GCA_041303175.1 Crocinitomicaceae bacterium
GAATATGTCTATGAAACGGATCCACCTGGTCAAGCCATCAGAAATAGAAATTTGATCACCCGATACGAATCTGTCACCAACTTGAATGTCGGGATTATTGATGGAGTTGTATCGAATCCAAAAATGCAGGAGCGCATGTATATTTTTGATGAGTTTGGACATATACCAGCCATTCCTAGAGCAATTCCAGAGGATATGAACGACGATGCGGTCGTTGAATTCAATGCGTGCGCCGATTTTATGTTCAAGCAAGATTTATGGTTTACCTTCGCGAGTGGATGCGCTGTGGCTGGATTGGATTGGTGGGTGGAGCACGATCGACGCCGTCATGATATGTGGAAACGCTATTTCAATGGATTGAAATTATTCGCGGCCAGCATTGATTTTGAAAATGTCAATTATGCAACTGTTCGTCAATACAAGGAAGAGGCATATATCGCACAGCGTTGGCCATTTCGCCGAAAAGACATCACACGCAGCAATGAAAGTACGTACCGAAAATCGGATAAGCTAGAGGCCTACATTCAAATTGACTCCGCAGGAAATCAGGGTTTTGGATGGATGTTGAACCGGTCATTTCATTGGGGGAACTTGGTGGATAGTTTGCCGTGTCTTGGCATGTTGGCTAGAGGAGAGGAACCATTCGCGAAGCCGTATTTAATTCGTTTTCTGGATGAGGATGCGGATGAGAAACCGATCACCATTGCGGAAGATGATGCGTTCATTCGAATATACAACGTCGTACCGCGAACCACTTTCACAGTTGATTTTTACGATACGGAAACGGGTGCGATCATTCAAACAATCACAGAAAAATCATCGAACACAGGAACATTGAAAGTATATTCGCCACCAATGAATCCTGCTGAGCGCTACGATGTAGCATTCAAATTTTACACTTCGGATTTGGGCTGGAAATAATGATCTACCCGCAGAAACGCAAACGGACTTCCATTTTTACGCCATTCGTAGATGAAATATGCGAAGAAGATTAGGTACTCTATGGTTACCATTAGTCGTACTTCAAATGAACTTCCACTACCTGCGGAATAGAAAAAGTAGGAGAAGAAAATAAGCAAGCTCCACACAATTGGGAATGCATAATTCGTAAAAACGGACAGTGCAATTAGCGGTAAAATGTACCAAGGATGAACCGTGCTACCTAAAATCAAGTAGAGAAAAAATCCAAAGAGCATACGTTCAAAAACAACCTTCCAATCGAGGGTGTGGTGGCGAAGTGCGTACCAAATAATGGAAATCATTACGAGGAATGATAAGGCAGGACCAACTTGCGAAAGGGGATTGTAACCTGTGAAGAGCTTCACAAATGAATTGAGGATATAGAAAAGGAAGGAGTTGAATTCGAAGACGCGGAAATATAGGGCCAAGCTTTTCAAGAAATGAGCGATATTTCCAACGTTGATTTGTGTCATTGCCAACCCAAGAACAGTCGCACCGATGATTAGGTAGATAACAATTGATTTTCTGAGCGAAAAATAGCGAAGAAAGAAAGGAAGTAGGATCAATGGAACCAATTTGATTTGTACGGCTAAGCCAAAAATGATTGCGCCAAGCCATGATTTAGAGGCAAAAAGAAAGTACAGCGCCACAAAAAGTAGGGAGATCATAACTCCTTCGAAATGCGTGTTCCCAGTGCATTCAATGATCAAAAGTGGATTCAAATAAACGATCCACAAGCGTGACGGATGTATGTTAAAATGAATGAGCAACTTCCGCAGGTAGATAACCCCTAGGATTTCAGTGAGAACAATCAACATCTTCATGGCGATCACGTTCACAAAAACCGATGTCGATAGGCTCGATGAAATAATAAAATATACTTGATTTACAGGTGGATAACACGAATAATTGCGCCGTGATAAATCGGAAATCCCAGCAAACAACTCCTGTGAATACGTAGACTCCATGAAGGCATGGTCGACCAATTCGTTCGGTGTGAAATCAAATGGATTGATCCCATTCAAGGTCAATTCGCCATCCCACAGAAACCGAAAATAGTCTTCGGAAAGATTGGGAGCATAGAGCAATGAAACAATTTGGGCACATAGCGCAATGAGGGCGAAGTGCCTGAACTGAAGCGTACGTGTTTCCCGGAGCAAAAAAAGATACGCGGCGAAGGCAAGCCCATAGAAAAAAGCGATAAACGCGAAGTTAGTTCTGTCGTCTTGCCAATTGACTAGGAAGAGTGATGCAATAAAGCAGACGATAATTCCCGTGCGCCAAATCGCTTGCTGTCCCATTGTTTATGCCTTGTTGGAAGAACGGATTTCAGCGACTGAGTAAAAGAACACCAAACCGTAGCCGATAGTCAACATCAAGTGAAATGGAACCATACCAAGATCTCCGTAGATTGCACGATTTACTGCGGTGTAGCCAAATAAGAGGAACAGCAATCCTTCACCAATGTTCAAAAGAGACAGGCGTTTTTTGTCGTATTTATTTCCTTTGAACTCACTTTTCTTGTTAACGTTGAACTTCGGTGTGCGCACAAAGGAGGTTTTGATGCCCATATATCCTTCCAAGACAGCAACGGTATTGTTCAGGGAAAGCCCCATTGAAACAATCAAGAATTGGAAGAAGCGTACCACAAATTTCGCTGCAACAGCCAATTTACTTCCTTGACCTTTGTCACGGTAGGATTGCCAATAATAGAACATTAAGAACACCGTGCTCACGAGGAAAATTACCCCATAACGCAATACATAGTTCAAATCTGCAAAGCTGTCCTTAATATGCAAAACGGGTAAGCTCAGCAATGAAAGCAACAAAATAAAGATGAACACGGAAGAATTGAAGAGGTGAGAAAGGCCATGGATTCGGTCTCCGATTTTCACGCCTTTTGTAAACGATATTCGACGCCACATTTTGATGAAACATTCGGCTCCACCTTTCATCCAACGGTGTTGCTGCGATTTGAGCGCAGACATTGTGATCGGCAACTCGGCAGGTGCGATTACGTGTTCCAAATATTGGAAACGCCATCCTTTCAACTGTGCACGGTAACTCAAATCAAGATCTTCTGTTAAGGTGTCATGTTCCCATCCACCGGCGTCGATGATGCATTTTTTTCTCCAAATTCCTCCTGTACCGTTGAAATTGATAAAGTGTCCTGAGGCACTGCGTCCTCCTTGCTCAATCGCAAAGTGACCGTTCAGTCCAAATGCTTGTAATTCTGTCAATAATGAATATTCTTTGTTGATGTGTCCCCAACGTGTTTGAACAACGCCAACATTATCATCTTGGAAATAAGGAACAGTACGAATCAACCAATCAGAATCGGGCACGAAATCAGCGTCAAAAATGGCGATAAAATCACCTTCCACTTGATCCATTGCAGAATCCAATGCACCAGCTTTGTAGCCTGTTCGGTCCACTCGGTGAATGTGAATAATATTGATGCCTGTGGCAGCAACTTCTTTCACTTTTGCCGCAATCAGGTCCTTTGTCTCGTCCGTTGAATCGTCCAACACTTGGATTTGCAATTTGTCCACAGGGTATTCAAGTGCCGCAATTTTTTCAATGATTCTATCAGCAACATACAATTCGTTGAACATCGGCAATTGAACCGTCACTTTTGGAGCGGTAGCTGGGTCAAATATTGGCTCAACCGGCATTCCGTGTTTCTTCGTTTTAACTTTGTTGCGCAAATACGCAATGGCCAACGAGAGTTGTAGAATGCTGTAAAAGAGGATCAATACCAAGCAAGCGAAGTAGAAATAGATGATGATTTTACTCACGAGATGCGAGTAGTAATGCTCTTGATTTCCACGATCTCCCCAGTTCCACATCCATGAAACTTTTCGGTTCACGAAGAAATCCAAATTGGGTTTGTGCGTTGGCGTTATCTCGAAGTCGAAAGGTGGTTTAACGTAATCTTTGTCCGTAATGTTTAGCGTGTACCAACCAACCGGTATTTTCTTGTAAAGAAATTTCCCGTCATCATCCGTTTCAGTGACATATTCCTTGCCCGTTTCTTTGTTGACAATGGTGATTTCAACCTCGCTTTGTTCGCGCTTGGTTTTTTCATCAAGAAGGAGACCACCAAACGTTTGGGTTTGAGCCAGTAGTTGAAGTGGAAGTGCAAATAGTCCAATCAGGATCAATATACGCATGATTCGATTTTGAAGTTGATATAATTTTTTGTTCTCAAGATGATTAAAATCGGTACTTGAAGACAGCAAATATAATCTTTATTCCTGCAAGTACAGTTCCTTTTATTGTTCCACTAACTTTTGATACACCAATGCGTTTTTTGTAGTTAACAGGAACCTCACAAAAGCTCATTTTTTGCTTGACTGCTTTGATCTGCATTTCGATGGTCCAACCATATGTTTTATCCGACATTTTTAGGCGATCCAAGCATGCTGACTTGATGGCTCGAAAGGGTCCTAAATCGGTGAATTTCGCACCATAGAAAAGACGAATAAGTTTTGTCGCCAGCCAATTTCCGAAGACTTGTTGTGGCGTTAATGAACCTTTTTCCCGTTTCCCCAAAACGCGCGAACCAATCACCATGTCGATGTCCCTTTCGAAAATTGGTGCCAGCACATCCGGAATTTCTTCGGGATAATCCGAATAATCACCATCCAAAAAGACGACGATTTCAGTGCCCAAGGTGCGGCTGTGATCGATGCCTTTCAAACATGCCCAACCATATCCTCGGCGTGGTTCATCGAGCACAATTGCGCCAGCTTGTTTTGCCACTTCCACTGTGGAATCACTTGAATTGTTGTTGACAACAATCACATGCGACACAATGGATCCAGGGATGGCCTCAACCACTTTTCCAATGGATTGTTCTTCGTTGTACGCAGGAATGATTACCGTTACAATGGGTTTACTCATGTCTCTAAATTGCCCCGCGAAATTACATATTCAATTTCACACCTTCTTTAGAAACGATCAATGGATTGGGTTCAAAACGACCTGTTTCGGGTCCATTCTCTAATTTTAGTACCCCGCGCGGACACACCGCTGAACAAACGCCACATCCTACACAGCTTGCGCGTACGATGTTTTCACCTTTTTGCGCATAGGCCCGCACGTCGATTCCTTGCTCACAGTAGGTAGAGCAATTGCCGCATGAAATGCATTGCGCCCCATTTGTTGTAATTCTAAAACGCGATTTGAAGCGTTGAAAAATTCCCATGTAGCCAGCCATTGGACAGCCAAAACGGCACCAAACGCGGTTGCCAAGAAGTGGATAGAATCCAACTCCAATTACACCCGCGAAGGCAGCTCCAACCAAAAATCCATAGACTTTTTTGATGCTTTTACTGCTCAATGCTACTGTTTCTTCAACTCCGGCGAAATGACTGTACGTATAATAAGCTCCAACTAGTAGAAGCAGGAACATCCCAATCGCTAGAATGTGTTGTTTTCGCTTGAAGAAATAAATCCCGCCACCAATTGCAGCAAGCACAAGAACGCCAATTGCTGAGTACGAAGAATAGCGGAAGATTTCACTGACTTCTTTTCCTTTGGATGCCACATATTCGTTGTAGGCAAAGGTCAAAAGCACGGCAAAAATCACCAAAATGATGGTTCCAACCAAAAGGAATGGGTGTCTTCGTTTCCAAAACAGCAAGGCTCCACCAAGAGCAGAAAGTCCAAGTAAACTAACGATTGCTTTGTAAAAAATGTCAGGTGTTATAGCGAAACCACCGATGACGTAATCTTTCCCAGTGAAATAGGGCCAAAGCGAAGCAATCGTCATGGCCAGAACGAACACCATTACAGAATGAATCACCCAACGTTCGATTTTCCATGAAGCGCGCGTTTTGCTAGACAACTGTCGGAAGCTATCTCCAGCTGTTTCAGCCAGTCCACCGCAGCCGCAAACCCAAGAGCAGTACCAACGTTTTCCAACTGCGTATGTCAATACGGGCGTGATGATTAAGAACAAGAGCAAACTCCAAACGAAATAAAAAGTTCCGGAGACTCCAACAATGTTTGCACCGTTATTTTTCGGATCGGCCATAGCATCAAGTTGGTAACCTTCTGTCCCGTAGTAATTCAGTGGCCAAACATTTTTCAAATCCTTCCCGAAGTAGCCTTGATAGTCATTGAAGGATTCTAGAATATAAGGAAGCGAAAACGCAAAAACTACCTGAAAAAAGATCACGGAAATGGTTCGGATGATCTGGTAGCGATTGTGACGGTACTTGTAAATGAATTTGATTCCGAGGAAAAGAATCAAGAACGTATAGATCGATCCATAGACGAACCATTGCGATGATTTTGCACCGGTGATGAGGTAGGAGAGAGGATCAAAAAGGCGCACCAATCCATCTAAGGACTCTGGAAACCAGTACAATTGTATGTAGAACAATGTCAAGACAATTCCAGACGTCCAGCCGAGCAATCCTCTACCGCTCAAGGAGTTGAACCAGACGTAATTGTTCTTGATTCCTCGTGTGTGTCCGCCATAAAGTCCATAGGTGTTCACCAAAATTCCGACCGCCATCAACACGAATGACAACCACAGAAACAGTGTGTGACCGCCATCAATTAAGCCAATCCAGGCGAGTACGAGAATTAAAAATCCAGTTGCGCCAATTAGAAGTCCTGCTTTTTGAACCCAATTGGTGTGCATGGAAAAAAGCGTAATGATCGAAAAATGATGGTGCTCGTAGGTAAAAATAAATGCGCCGACTATTTGCAATGTAAACGAACCAACGATGACCCAATCAAAGAGCGTCCACTCGAATGTTTTTAGTCCAAAAAAGGACCAGTCGTAGACGACTTTGATTGCCTCAGCGTCATAAATGCTCATGCGCATGAGTTCAACAAGTGCCAAAATTCCTATGGTAAAGACGAGAATCCCCAATTTCTTGAAGATGGAAAGCGACTGCGTTTCCTTACCGGCAATTGAGTAGTTTGTAGATTCCATGGTTTATGCAGGGATTAGTTTTTGCCACCATTTGCGTTTGGCGGGAACGATGTTTGTGCCGAATTCATGATTGAATTGTGCCACAATTTCTGATTCGTAGGTTGAATAAAATTCGGGGTCGAAGTTTGCGGAGCGCAGATCGGTGAGTACTTCTTCAATGGTTGCACCCTTCGTCAACCATTCGTTGAAGACCAAATGGCGCAGACGAACACCAAAATTGTTGATGCCCACAAAGCGGTGCGATTCTTTTTCGAACACAAAATGCAGGAGCACTTCTTCTTTCGCGTGTTGGTAGACAAAATTCACATGTCCTTCAGCCATTTTGCCGGATACGTTTCCATAGGTTTGATATTCGACATCGAAAAATTTAGCGGAATTGAACCAATGACCGGGATTGTATTCTACGCGGTTACCTGTAATTGTGTGTGCGATGGTTTCGCCCATAAATTTACCTGTGTACCAAACTTGTTCAACGCTCGGGCGACCCGGTGTAGGCTCTCGAAACTCAGCGCAATCGCCAATGGCATAGACGTCTTTCACGTTCGTTTCCAAGAATCGATTGACCAATATGCCGCGATTCGTTTCGATGGAACTCGATTTTATAAATTCAATATTTGGAGAAACGCCAGCGGTTAATCCCACAAATTGGCAGTCAATTTTTTCGCCGTTACCCGTTATGATCCCGATGGCTTGGTTTTCCGAATTGGTTAAGATTTCATCCAATTGCGTGTTATAGTGCATGTGCAAACCGTGGTGCTTTTCGAAATGTTTCATGATAAACGACGAATCCGCTGGCGGCAGAACATTGCCCCAAAATTGAGCTTCGCGCACCAAAAAATGCACTTCAATGTGGCGCGTCAAGAGCATTTCCGCCATCTCAATGCCAATCAATCCTCCGCCAACAATCACTGCGCTCGTAATTCCATTGGTGTTTTCCTCCATGGATTCCAAATCTTGTTTGGAGTATAATCCTTGAACGCGCTTAGCATCTTGACCTTTCCATCCAAATTTATTTGGCTTGGATCCAGTTGCTAAAATTAAGGTGTCATATGAAATTCGTTCGTTGTTACTGCACACCAAGGTCTTCGTTTCCGTTTCGATGCGTTCGACATACGTTTGTTTGAGGTCGATGTTGTTTTCGGGCCAAAAATGTGGTTCGTAAGGCTGGGTATGCTCGAACTTCATGTGTCCCATGTATACGTACATGAGTGCGGTACGTGAGAAAAAATAGGTGGATTCAGAAGAAATGATAGTGATGGGTTCCTTGCTTTTTTTCCGGATGTTGCGAGCAGCCGTTACGCCAGATATACCGTTACCTACAATAATGATCATTTTCGTCAGTTTGCTACAAGATAATTGTTTTGACGAAACTAGAACCTATCGCTTACAGAATTGTTTGTAAGCCAAAGAAACAAAAGCCATAAATACGGCCTTTGATTTTTATAAAACACAGAATCTATCCAGCTAATTTATTTCCAGACACCTCGTTTAGAAAAGGCTTCAATGCGATCGTTGATGCGTTTTTCGGGAGCGATTGGTTTCAATTCTTCGATGTATTTTTTGATCTGCGTCTTCACGATTTGGAAGGTTTTCTCGTGATCGCGGTGCGCACCTGCCAATGGTTCTTTGATCACATCGTCAACAATTCCCAATTTTTTCATATCGGTAGATGTCAATTTCAACGCTTCAGCCGCCACTTCTTTGTAATCCCATGAACGCCATAAGATAGACGAGCAGGATTCAGGCGAGATCACTGAATACCAAGTGTTATCGAGCATTACAACTTTGTCGCCAACGCCAATTCCCAATGCTCCACCAGAAGCACCTTCACCAATTACGATGCAAATGACAGGAACTTTCAAGCGCATCATTTCGTAGATATTGCGTGCAATTGCTTCACCTTGACCGCGTTCTTCTGCTTCCAATCCAGGAAACGCACCTGGAGTGTCGATCAACGTTACAATCGGTTTATTGAATTTCTCAGCGAGTTTCATCAAACGCAACGCTTTTCTGTAGCCTTCCGGATTTGGCATCCCAAAATTTCGGTATTGGCGCATTTTTGTGTTGATGCCTTTTTGTTGACCAATAAACATCACTGTTTCACCGTCAACCAATCCAAAACCACCCACCATTGCTTTATCATCACGCACACTTCTGTCGCCGTGTAATTCTTGAAATTGTCCGCCTGTAATGCCATTGATGTAAGCAAGCGTATACGGACGATCGGGGTGACGTGAAAGTTGAACTTTTTGCCAAGGAGTGAGTCCAGAAACGATTTCTTTTGTTTTTTCTCTCAGCTTCTTTTCCAACTCGACGATTTTATCCGTCATGTCCACATTCGTGTTTTCACCGATTTCACGTGTCTGAACAATTTGTTCTTCCAATTCTTTTAACGGTTCTTCGAAATCTAAGTAAGTCGCCATATACTTCGCTATTTTGAGGGGCGAAAGTTACGAAAATTGTTCAGTTGTTCTAACTTTGGACCATGATATTATTTCCTCCTGCGAAGATCAATTTGGGTTTGAAGGTGTTATCGAAACGCGCGGATGGCTACCACGAAATCGAGTCGTGCATGCTGGCGATTCCTATGACCGACGTACTGGAAGTCTTGCCAGCAGAGGATTTTGGTTTTCGTCAATCGGGAATTGTGGTGGATGTTGAGGAGGAGAATAATCTCTGTGTGAAGGCGTTTCGTTTGTTTCAGGAGCGGTATAAAATCGGGAATGTGTTGATTCACCTGCGGAAACAACTTCAGATGGGTGCTGGTTTGGGTGGTGGTTCTGCCGATGCGACTTATGTTTTGCTTGCTCTGAATACATTGTTTAACAAGCAATTGACGAACGAAACGTTGAGATCGATGGCTGCTGAATTGGGGAGTGATTGTCCGTTTTTTGTCTCTAAAGGCGCACAAATTGCAAGGGGCAGAGGAGAAATCTTATCGGACTTAGACCTGAATTTAGCGGGTTGGTACTTGAAAATTATCAATCCCGGAATCCATGTTGGAACACAAGAAGCCTACAGTGGTGTGCATTTTTCTGCGGAGTCGAGATCTTTGGAAGTGTTACTCGCTGAACCAATTGAGCGTTGGAATGAAGTAATCAAAAATGATTTTGAAACCTCTATTTTTAAAAAGCACCCGTTGATTGCTGCGTTGAAAGCTGATTTATACACTGAGGGCGCTACCTATGCTTCCATGAGCGGAAGTGGATCAACTGTTTTTGGATTGTTCAAGGAAATGCCATCCGCCGATTCGCCCCATTTTGTTCGCGTAATGCGTTTGTAGAGCTTAAGCTTTTCTTAGAGTTTCACCAATTTCTTTGTCGATTGAAGTCGATTTTCTGAGACCACCGTTACGAAGTAAACCCCGCTTGGATAGCTGGAAAGATCAAGTTCCCATTTCTGCTGAAAATCAGTAGATTCAAAGATCAATTCACCAAAAACGGACGTAATACTCACCGAGCCAACGGTTTCATCAAGACTCGAAATGGTCACCGTGCCTTTGGTTGGATTTGGGTAGATCGCGAAATTGAGTTCTGGAAGTTCATCCAGTGATGCGCCACTGCTTGGATCGTGTTCAAAACGCCAAAGTCCCCCCAAATCTTGTCCGACATACAGTTCCAAATTGCCGTTGTTGTTGACGTCCTCCACCCAAAATGAGCTGTATGAATCCGTGTTCAGACCTAGGAAATCGGAATTTTCAAGTACAAAGGATTGTCCCGTGTTGAGGTTGCCATCAATTTGTGAAAAGTAATTCATGCGTCCTGAAAGATCGCCCACAAATAGGTAGGTGGTGTCGTCGTATCGGAAAAAATGCGGTGCTGAATAGCCATCTGGATTGTCGATCGTGGAGACATTTACATTTCCCAAATTGGCGTTGTGCAGTGTAAATTGAGGAGTGGTCGGTGTTCCTGAATTGCGGTAATAGATCAATTTGCCGGATTTCCCACCGATAATTAAATCCAATAGGCCGTCGTTGTTTAAGTCAAAAAGTTGCGGATGTGAATAGGCAGCTGCTGTAATGAGTTGTCCAGCAGCGTCGAGGTAATTTTGTGTTGGCGTTGTGAAAATGGCATTGGATCCAGTCGATTGATTCGGAATGTACACGATTGTTCCATTTTCTCGACCCAAAAAGAGATCGACATCGCCATCATTGTCCACATCACCAAAGGTTGGAACATTGCGCAAGCCATAACCCAACGCTGGTACATTGATGTAATTGTCATCCACAAACGAGAAAACAGGATTTGTGCTCGTCCCTGTATTCTGATAATAAGCGAAGCTGCTTTCTTTGTTCAAAACGGGTTTATAGCGAAAGAGGTTCGCAACAACCAGATCTTTCAGTCCGTCTTCATTCAAATCGACAAGAACGGGTATTGAACCCAGACCGTGTTCCACCATTTCGGATTGAAGAAAGTGATCAGACGTCAGGATGAAATTGGGCAGCGCATTGGAGCCATAATTTTTATAGAACAGGATGCTTTTTACGTTTTGCGAGATGTTTTTTGCGTTTGCGCCAACGATTAAATCCTTCACGCCATCAAAATCGACATCCAAAAAATAAGATGCAGGAAATAGCTGCATGGAGGCGGGTGTTGAATTGGAAGGAAACGCAGGATCGGCACTAATCATGGGTGAATCCAAGTTGGGAGCGGTTCCTCCATTGGTGAGCAAGGTTAAATTTGGATAAGCAACATCTCCAAGTACCAAGTCTAGTACACCAGAATTGTCGATATCCAACGCCAAAATAGTGGATCCAGAATGCGCTGCACCCGATTTTTGCGGATTGCTGATATCGCCTCCCACGCAAGGTGCATCAGGATCGTTGAGCAATATGGTATTGGTGGTCAAGTCCTCTTTGAATTTTCCCCAGCACTCGTTTTTTAGCTCAAAAATGAGCGAATCTGGAATTCCATACAGTTCCATGGATTGATTTTGGTGATATTCCATGTGCTGTCCGCTGATGTGGAAGGTTAAAATATCAATGTCTCCGTCAAAATCCACATCTACAATTGCCGGGATATCGGATGAACTTACGTATAAATTTCCCGAACCATTCACATATTCGGAGTAGATGAGGTCGGTGAAGAGTTCCCATTGCAAGCCATTGGTTGCGTCGCCCACATTTCGGTGCACCTTGATGCCGCCAATGCCGTAGCTAAACATGTCTTTTCGGCCATCCCCATCGTAATCCACGAGCGTTGCCCGGTATCGAATGTCGGCGGGGAATTTATTTTTTGCATTGTACGCCAATTCGTACCGCTTGTTTGAGCCCGACCCTTCTTGCGTAAAAACGCGAATATTGTTGCTGGATCGATCAAAGAGAAATAAATCTAAATCACCATCAAAATCAAAATCAAAATCGGAAAACTGCGTATAATTGAGTCCGCCCGACCAAGCGTTTTCGAGCGTATCTGAGCCTATTTTCACCGTCAACGAGGGGTTGTAGTCAAATTGAAATTGAGCATGCCCAGATGCCGCGAGTAGAACGAAAACCAGAAGTGTGAGTCGAAATATTGGCATGTACAAGAGTTTGAATATAGACGCAAAAACGCTTGCGTTCGTTGGCAAGGTAAGGATTTTTGAGTGAAAAAAGGAGCCGGCAGACACGTTTTAGTGTGAACGGTGGGTTTTATTGATTGAGGTGTTTTTTGCCCCACATTGAGTAAAATCTCCTCAATTCCGAAGCGTGGCATTTTCCATGCATCCACCGTTGTTCCTTTACCATCAAATGTGTATTTTTATCGGCACATTGCGCCTCGCGCGCAGAACGAAAATGATCATGGGGGACACAAAAAAAGCGTACATCGCAGGCGGATGTTTTTGGGGAATGGAGGATCTCTTCCGAACTCGGACTGGAATTCTTGACACAGAAGTGGGTTATCAAGGCGGTCAAAATGAGCATCCAACGTATAAATATCACCCCGGTCACGCAGAGAGTTTGGAAATCACCTACGATCCCAGCCTCACGTCTTTTCGAGAAATTCTCGATTATTTTTTCCGTGTACACAACCCAACCACCGTCGACCAGCAAGGAAACGACATGGGATCAAGCTACCGATCGGCTATCTTTTTCCAGAACGAAGACGAACTCCGCGAAGCCCAAGAAATGATCGCCCTCGTGGATCAATCGAACCGTTGGGGCGCCCCTGTCGTAACAACCTTGGAGCCTTTCGCACCGTTTTGGGCCGCTGAACCCGAGCACCAAGATTATTTGGTACGCAACCCGAATGGGTATACGTGTCATTTTGAGCGGTTTGATACGATTTTGTAGAGAGGGTGGTTTTTGAGAGAGAT
>JBFYPU010000302.1:0-19239 GCA_041303175.1 Crocinitomicaceae bacterium
TGAGCAGTTGCGGCAGAACCACCTTCACTCACAAAATCGGTAAGACGCAATTCGTTCACCCATACATTGGCGCATTTTGCGAGTCCATCATCTGCCCAAGGCGTGTTTTTGTTCATATGAGGATTTCTAACCCCAATCATAACCATTTTCAAGCCTTGGAGGTTTGGACTTCCTTTGACTTTAAGCACGCGTGTTGGATCGGCTGGATCAGGAATTGAATATTCTACCACATAGGAAGCCAAGTTACTTCCAGATGCGATGAGAGCATTTCGATCCTTTTTAAGTTTTAGAAAATCATCAAAGGTGATCTCAACGTTGTTCGCGGCCGGCCAAATATCTTCAGGTAAAATTGCGCCATAATCGGTCAATTTGAGCGGCATTTCGTACTCGTAATAATTTTCCGTAAAATCAGTTCCCAAACGCACGAACAGGGTCAAGTCATCATCGTTCAAGGCAGCAGCGTTTTCTACCTCTTCAGCGTGCACAAACATTTTCAATTTCTTGTATGTCCGCACATCGAACTGAACATTCTTGTATCCTGCACGGGCATCACCGTCTTTCAAGTTACACACTTCAAGCGTTAACGATTGCTCATTCAACTGACGTTGATAGGTTTGTGATGGATCTACCTCACGCGTGATTCCAGGTGGAATTTCATACTTAATCGGCTCACGTTGATCGTTTTCTTCAACATTGACCGCTCCGATGTTGAACGTTGTTGAGTTTGGGTCTGTCGTTACGCCCTCTCCTGGCTCCACTAAATCGAGTAGGTATTGTCTCCATTCTCCACGAATGAACTCCAATCGTGCGAAACGCACAACCACTTCTTCATCAAAATCCTTTAAGAACACCCGCATAAAACGGATGGTTCTGAAATCTTGAATTCCATTTACACGCTTATCAAAATCACGAATTGGCACTTTGAATTGGTACCATTTTTCGGTTTGGGTTCCTTTCGTAACGGTTTGAACGTTGGTGATGTAGTTTTTCCCTTCTTGCATGTCGTTAGGGCGCAAACTCACCTTGTATTGGAAATAGCTTTCTGTTTCATCCAACGTATTGTTGTTATTGAACTCCTCGATATCCGGCTGGTTCGTTGCTTGGGTCGGGTAGCCTTCAGCATTGATTGTATCCGACATTTCAATGGTTGGCGAGTTTCCTTCCACACCGCGGAATTTCTTGTATCGCTCTAAAATATTCGCTTCCAATTGATCATATACATCGTCACGGTAGTAACGGTAATCGTCGTTTGATGGATCCGAAATCATTTGCGCTTTTGCAGCCGCAGAGAGCGTTCCGTTGTTTTGCACCCAATTGATGTAACTATCGTAAAACAATCGTTCATCCGCGTTACTCCATCCATCGAAACCAACATCTTGGTTCACACGTGCGAGTGGATCGTTGTCGAAAGCATTGACAGTTTGTTGTAAGGTAGATACACGCGCCCAGGGTGTTTCATCGATGTTCTCTTGCGATGAAGTCGAAAAGGGCGGCAATCCATTTTCAAAACTTCTACGCCCATCGGGGAGCACATCTTCGGAAATATTTCCAAGGTTGAAATACATATCACCTCCCGTGTGAACGGAGTTCGGATCGGCATTTTCAGCATCCTCATTGAATGGATCCAAAATCCAAAACTGGATGTATTCGATGTTCGCGAGCTCAAAATCGTTCGTTGTAAGTGCACGCATAATTCCTCCCCAACGGTTGGATGGATCGGTGAACAATCCATTTGCATCAACGGTATTTGTAGTGTCGAAATTATACATCCCACGTTCTTTAGGATAGTATGCAAGATCGAGAATAGGAATATTTGAAATCGATCCGTATTGCAATTGTTGGTTAGGCCAAATTTCCGTTTGATTTACTAGCCGCACACGGCTATCACTCACCAATTCGGGGTTGTCTAGAATGTGTTGCGGCGTTAAATTCGTTCCTTGCGCAAACAATGGATCGACCACATACCACGTCGTTCTAGCGCGCTTGAATCCAGCGGATAAATTTGTATTACCCGCTTCTGGGAAAAGATCAGGCTGTCCTTTAGGAACGGAAGCGAGCTGCCAAGCCGTTGCTGAACGCAAATCAATTGAACTTTGCGCACCTTCGAAATCGTCAATATAAGACGTACCTGTTTTCTCAATGGCCCTAGGAGTCCCTGGAATTAAGTGAGCGAATTCACCTGTAAACGAGAAGGTTGATCGCTCTTTCGTGGAAATTACAGGCAATAAATCCACCAATTTTGTGAGGAGTGGGACATCCGTTCGGTACTGCAGATCGAAGCCGATTACGTTGTTTTTGTAAGGTTCGCTTCCGATATCAACTTTTTGTGTAACAGGTCGTTCCATCATTCGCATCCACGTTGCACCCATGTTGAGTTTATCGCCAAAGCGGTGGCTGACCCTACCACCGAGCAGGGATTTGGATTGGAATCCGAACACGGAATTGCTTTCGATAGAAATCTTGATGGGTGTGTTTGAATTGAGGTATGATTCGTTGAGGATTTTAACGCGACCAAGGTTGTAATCGACGGTATAATCCACACCTTCAGTCAAATTAATTCCACCAGCGGTAACCGTTACGGCTCCTTCTGGCACGTTCAATGCATTCAATGGAATATCTGATGTGATGGAAGATTGATACTCACCCTTAAAACTGAAACGATTTTTGCTCGGAATTTGCTGAGCAGCTGTTTTTGTTGAATCGTAGAGTTCAGTGTATGTCACTTGATCGATTTCCACTTGCGATATGCCCTCAGCAGCCAATTTTTGAGAGAGTGTCCGTCCAAAAGGCTCAACCGTTGTGAAATAGATCCGCCCATTTCGCTTGTTGATCGTACCTGCGGATTCAGCTCTGTTTCCATTAAAATTAATCGGCACAAAATCGAATACCCCATCAGAAAACGGTTGATTATTTTGATTCAACTTATCCATGTTGAGGAGGGTGACAATTTGTTCATCGTCCACGCCGTTCATTGGAAAGAAGGGCACATTCACCGAAGTCGCAGGGTTGTTATATAGAATATCCATTCTAAATCCCTGCTGATCCACTTGGTAAGCTCCGATTGAGTAGACATTCTTCATCATCAAGTCCCAACTGACATTTTTAGGATTCGTGATGGTTGGCTTCAACAATTTCACGAGCAATGCTTCTTGACCCGCAATCCCATCAGTAGAAAATTCACCAACTTGATAGGTATCTCCACGGTATGTGTACTCATACGACACGGCAAGAACCTCATCGTTGTTAAGCGGCATATTTAAGGATATAAAGCCAAGTTGAGCGTTGTAACTAAACTCGCTATCGTTGAGTTTTCGCGCATTTTCTACTTTCTCGAAATGCACCGCTTGTTGAAACGGTCCTGGGGCGATCACTTGTGAAGCCAACCCCTGAACGGCATTGCTGAAACTGCGCACGAGCGGTTGACTTGCCGCCCATGAATAGAGGTTATTTGCATCATTATCCGGCAATTCCTCACTTGCATATCCACCTGGATCGCCTTCACAGTTATCCGGTTTTGCTTCGCCTAAATCGGCAAATGCGATAATGTTTCGTGTGTTTTCTGTTTCGTTGGTTCGGTTCATCACCCACACTTCAATCCGCGTAAGATTGATCGTTGTATTGGGGATTGGCAGCGTCGACATCCCTTCATCGTAGTGATCATGGTGGTACATATTCAAGAAATAGTGACGGTTGGATTCGTAGTTATCCGCCGTTACTTCAAAAGCCTGAGTTTGTGCACCTCCAGCGATATTAATTTCCTTTCGTTGACCTTTCGATGAAGCGCCGATCAGATCAACCGTTGTGTTTCCAAATTTGAACTGTCCGTAGGCTCCAAAAAGTACTTGTGAGCCTTGAATCAAGGAAGTTGGGGGTTTGAATGAGACGTTTCCAAGTTGAATTTTTTGAATCATTTGATCCTCATCACCTGTATATTCAAGGGTCGAAATATTGTCAAAATCGAATGCTGCTTGTGTATTGTAGCTCGTTCCAAGTTTTACGCGTGTTCCAATTTGCCCAACTAAATTGAGATTAATTTGTTGTTGAAAATCAAATCGAGTAATGCGGCGCTGCCTAACGGGTAGAATTGGATTGTCGTATCGAGAGGAGTTTACGCCCAACGATATTTCGACGCTACCTGTTGTTCGAATGGTAATTTGATCGGACCCAAAGAAATTTTCGAAGACCTTACTTCCAACTTTGATTGGAAATTCGAAAGGTTGATTTTCAGCTGTTTGTTCGTCAATTTTCTCTTTCCAGTTTTCTTCAAGTGATTTTTGCCGCTCGTACTCGATGTACTCCTCGAGTGTCATCATGGAAGGATTACGGTAGTTCAAACCAGAATTTCCGATGACTTCAGTGAAGATGTAATGTCCCGTGATTGGATCGTATACAATCGTTCTTGTCACCGAACTCGGGTCACCAAGATCAAAACTTTGCTCACCCGTTTGAGTAGGATCATAAGTCGGATTGATCGGGAAAATTAGATTCGTATCGGGGTCGGTTTGCGCCCAAGACGGTTCAATTACCAAACAAAACAACAGTAGTAGTCCAACGTACTTCATATATAGTAATCTCGTGTTCACGTTCAAAATATGGGTTAAAGAATCTTGAGCGCTCCTTTAATTAGTAGTTCAACAGACTCTTCGCCCGTTGCAATTTTATCTATCGCCTTCTCTGCCAATTTCTTATCAAATCCTAGCGAAACCAATGCAGTTAACGCTTCAAATCGAGTTGTATTGTTTGCATTGAACATATTTTCAGACGAAAATGCCATTTTTAACATTTTGTCTTTCAGGTCGACAATGACGCGTTGCGCAGTTTTGACCCCAATTCCTTTAATTCCTTGGATTGTGCGCACATCTTCGCTCTGAATTGCACTGGCAATTTCCTCAGGAATCAGTGATGAAAGCATGATCATAGCCGTGTTTGGTCCGATTCCAGAAACGGAAACTAGGTGGTTGAACATTTCACGTTCTACTTTGGTGGCAAATCCGTATAAGATCTGTGCATCTTCGCGTACGACCAACTTGGTAAATAATTTCAATTGTTCATCGTTTCCGATGGTAGAAAACGTATTCAACGAAATTTTCACTTCATAGCCAACACCTCCACATTCTAGGATGATTTCCGTGGGAGCTTTTTCGATAAGACGACCGTTTAACTGTCCAATCATAGTTATTTATTTTGAGCATCCACGACTGCGACTTTCACCATGTTGATGATTTCCCTCACGGAAGATCCCATTTGAAGCACATGAATTGACTTTCGAAGACCAACCAAAACAGGTCCAATTGAATCGCCTTCGTTCATTTCTTGCAACAATTTGTAGGAAATATTACCAGCCGCTAAATTTGGAAAGATGAGGGTGTTCACTTGTTTATTGGCGAGCATAGAGAAGGAGAACTTTTCATTCATCAGCTCACTGTTCAGCGCAAAATTGGCTTGAACCTCACCGTCCACGATCAAATTCGGGTCATTCTCGCGAATAATTTTCAGTGCTTCAGACATTTTTGTTGCATCTTCACCTGTACCAGAACCGAAGTTGGAGTAGCTCAGTAAAGCAATTTTTGGCTGCACTTTAAACTTACGGATTGTCTTCGCAACGTTTGACGTAATTTCAGCGATTTCTTCAGCCGTAGGGTTCATATTCAGGGTTGTATCAGCCAAGAATAACGGTCCACGTTTTGTGTCGAGAATATACATTCCCGCAACAACTTTCATGTCTTTTTGAAGTCCAACCGTTTGAATAACAGGCCTAACTACATCGCTATAGTTTCTTGAAACTCCTGAAATCATCGCATCGGCATCACCAGCTTCAACCATCATTGCTCCAAAGTGATTCCGTTCACGCATGATTTGAATGGCTTCGAATTCAGTCATTCCTTTACGCATGCGTTTTTCAAAGAACTTCATCCCATACTCTTGACGGCGTCCTTTTTCTTCATCTGATTTAGGATCTACGATTTCTACTTCTGGGAACTCCATCATGTATTCTTCAATCAAGCTCTCTATGACCACTTTCTTTCCAAGTAAGATCGGAAATGCAACGCCTTCTTCCCAAGCCGTTTGTGCAGCCTTGAGGATTTTAATATTGTCAGCTTCGGCAAACACGACCCGTTTAGGTGAGCGTTGGGCTTTTTCAGTGATCGTTCGAATCAACTTGTTATCCAAGCCAAGGCGGCTTTTCAATTCTCGTTCGTAGGCATCCCAGTCCTTGATTGGGTGTTTAGCGACCCCGGATTCCATAGCTGCTTTTGCTACTGCCGGTGCCACATAATAAATCAATCGTGGATCGAGCGGTTTTGGAATAATTTGCTCTCGACCGAACGAAATATTCTTCTCTCCATAGGCTTCAATCACCTCCTCAGGAATACTTTCTTTTGCGAGTGCAGCAAGTGCTTTGACGGCAGCGAGTTTCATCTCTTCGTTAATCGTTGTTGCGCGAACATCGAGTGCACCTCTAAAAATGAACGGGAATCCAAGCACGTTATTGACCTGATTAGGATGATCGGATCGACCAGTTGCCATAATGATGTCTTTGCGCACTGAAGTTGCGTCTTTGTATGAAATTTCAGGTTCAGGATTTGCCAAAGCAAAGACGATTGGATCTTTAGCCATTGACTTAATCATGTCTTTTTCAACAAGTCCCGCTCGCGATAATCCGATGAAAACATCTGCCTTTTTGAACGCTTCTTTAAAATCAACTACTTTCTTATGCGATGCGAAAAGCGCTTTGCTTCGGTCTAAATCTTCACGACCCGCATGGATTAGTCCTTTAGAGTCGAACATGAAAATGTTTTCCAGCTTCGCTCCAAGTGAATGATAAAGTCTAGCGCACGAAAGTGCTGATGCCCCAGCTCCAGAAACCACAATTTTTACGCGGTCAATTTTCTTTTTAGCTAATTCGAGTGCATTGAGAAGCGCAGCAGAAGAAATGATTGCCGTTCCGTGCTGATCATCGTGCATCACTGGAATATCCAGTTCCCTTTTGAGGCGTTCTTCAATTTCGAATGCTTCAGGCGCTTTAATGTCTTCAAGGTTGATCCCACCAAATGTTGGCGCAATTGCCTTTACTGTTTGAATGAACAATTCTGGATCGGAAGCATCTACCTCAATGTCAAACACATCAATGTCTGCAAAAATTTTGAATAGCAGTCCTTTTCCTTCCATCACTGGTTTGGAGGCTTCAGGACCTATATTTCCCAAACCAAGTACAGCTGTACCGTTGGAAATTACCGCAACGAGATTTCCTTTGCTCGTGTATTTGTATACATCTTCCTTGTTCTCTGCAATTCTTAAACAAGGTTCCGCCACTCCTGGAGAATACGCCAGAGATAGGTCGCGTTGGGTCGCGTAGGGTTTCGTTGGGACAACCTCAATTTTTCCGGGCTTCCCCATTGAGTGGTAATCCAACGCATCTTGTTTTCTTATTTTCGCCATAATTGGTCGCTTTTGAAGCTGACAAAGATACGAAAATGCTTTTGGAATCACGGTTGTTAATGAAAAAAGCCGTTTATTCCGAGTAAACGGAATAAACGGCTTTAAAACCTATTTTACCATCTTCACAAATGAAGGATGGTTTTATTGGCAATACTATTTAATTACAACCAATTGGTTAGTAGAACCAACACCGTTAGCTACGCTGAGGATGTAGTTTCCGCTCATCAAATCAGCAACTGGAATTGCGATAGATTGAGCACCAGACAAGTTTGTGAAAACGTTTGTTGAAACAACGCGTCCAGCCATGTCAGTAATTGTAATTGAGTAATCTCCTGTAGCTTCGAAAGAAACGTTAACCACATCATTCGCTGGGTTAGGGAATACGTTCATGTCGATAGCTTCAACCGATCCGATACCTGCACCTTCTGCGATAGAGATTTGTTTCGCGTTAACGATTTCACCTGTGTTGTTATCGATCAACATTGCGATTGCATGCATATCAGCACGTGTACTTGTTCCAGGAACAGTGTATGTGAATGAATAGTTAGCAGTTGTTCCGTCAGTGATTGTTGCAGGAACTGAACCAGCTTGTCCATCATATCCTCCAAGCAATGCACGACCAACGTGATCGTATACCATTTGAGCAGCTGGTACTGGATCTGGCAACGCTTCGTAACCACCCATTGCACCTTGTCCACCACCTGCGTAGTAGTTAGCTTGGTTGTAAGCAGAAGTTGTACCTGTTACATCGTCTTCAGCAATAACAACCGCCAAACGGAAGTTAGCTCCTGTTACAGGTGTGTAGAAATTCGCAGTTACGTCAACTGTAACGTTTGCACCTGTTCCAGAAGAAGTTGCTGAAATGTTTGCAGGAACTCCCATGTTTACACGGTCATTGTAGTATTGTTCGAACAACCCTTGAGAAACAGAAACACCCAACAAAGCACGGTCAACATTCGCACCTGGGAAACCAGAGAATGCAGCCGCAGCATCGTAAGCAGTAAGTGTCATTGGGTCACCGTTGTGAACCGCGATACCGACGAAATCAGTCGGGTATGTAGTAGTCATGTAATCCATAGCAACAGTTCCACGTGGACACCATCCACACCATGTACCTGTTCCTTCTTCGATTACAACTGCTTTATCAGTCGCTTGACTCAACGTGTTGTGCAATACACCAGCTTCAGTGTTGTTGCTTGCGTCACCGTCAGCACCACCGTTTGTAGCAGTGATTGTTACAGTAATGTTTTCTTCAACTGCAGTAGCATATGTTACGGCCGTTGGGTGATTCACAGTAGCTGTTGCACCTGGAGCGATGTTTACAGAAATCGTTTGTGAGTGAGAAGTACCATCATTCCAATCAATAGTCACAGACGTGATCGCGTTAGATCCAACGTTTTGAACATCAACAGAAAGTGTATTGTTTGTGCTGATCAACGCCCAACGAGTCAAATTTACAGCAGCGATGCTTGCATCGTTAGCAGCTGGTTCTTTTACTTCGATGTTGTCAATTGCAAGACCCGTAGCCCAAGCACCATTGTCATCGTATTTGAAACGAACCCAAACTGAAGCGTCTCCGTCTGTAGCAGCTCCCAAAGAAACAAGGTTAGATTGCCAATCGATTACAGCAGCAGTTGGTGCATACGTGTAAATGGTATTCCAAGTTGTACCATCTGTAGAAACTTGAACGAGGTGTGGGTTACCACCATACGTCAAATCGTCTACGAAATCATACGACAAAACTACTCCAGAAAGTCCAGAGAGGTTCATTGAAGGGGAAACAAGGTATGCAGCACTTAAGTTACAGTTACATGCATCATCATTCACTTGAGCAAATCGAGAAGTTCCAGGCACAGGCCAAAATCCAGCTGAGTTCGCATCGGATGCGTCCCCATTGATAAAATCACCAGCCCCAGGAGTTGATGAAACTGAAGTCCATCCTCCAGGCAAAGCAGCTCCTGCACTTTCGAAGTTTTGTGTAAGCACTTGCGAAAACGCGCTACCTGCAAACAAAAGACTTCCACAGAGTAATAAATTTTTCATAGTTTTTAACTTTTTAATTAATAGAGTTCTAAAATTCGTAAACAAAGTTAGGTTATTGTTAAGCGTTAAACAAGTGATCTTGTTGGATTTATTACTTTTATATTCAATTCATTATTGTAAAGCTAATTGAGTCATGGTAGAACATTCACCAATAATAGTTGTGTTTTCCGGAGCCGGAATGAGTGCAGAAAGTGGTATTCAGACCTTTCGGGATTCTGATGGATTGTGGGAGAACCATCGCATTGAGGACGTTGCGACCCCACAGGCATGGGCAAGGGATCCTGACTTGGTGACCGCGTTCTACAATGCACGCCGAAAGTCCATCATAGAAGCGAATCCGAATAGTGCACACCTTGGAATTGCCGAATTATCGAAACATGGAACGGTCTATGTGATCACGCAAAACATTGATGATCTGCACGAGCGCGCTGGGAGTCAAAAAGTCCTCCATCTTCACGGAAATATTCGATTATCAAAAAGTTCCGGTCCGAATCAGGAGCTGGCCTATTATCCGATAGATGGTTGGAAACTTAAAAATGAGGTTTGTCCGGATGGCTATCGACTTCGCCCTCACGTTGTTTGGTTTGGCGAAGCTGTTCCTGCTTATTCAGAAGCGGCGGAGTTACTTCAAACTGCGGATGTATTGATTGTGGTTGGGACTTCACTGCAAGTGCACCCAGCGGCAGGCTTGATTCATTATGCGAACAAGGCGCACACAAAATTTCTCATAGATCCAAAGGCAGATTCGCTAGAGGTTCCTTCCGATTTCGCAAAAATCGTTGCCCTAGCGAGTGAGGGAATTAGGCTTGTTACGGAACGAATTAGGGATTCAAAAGAGCACTAGGAACCGTTTATTTTCCTTTCTTCTCGCTTTTCACAAAATTCTCAATAGCTCCAGTCATTGAAGGTGCATTTGGTTGAGGAGCATGTAAATCGAGCCGAAGATTATTGTCCACAATTGCTTGAGCTGTTGTAGGTCCGAAAGCGGCGATATACGTATTCTTTTGTTTGAAATCTGGGAAGTTTTTCAGCAAAGACTCCACGCCGCCAGGGCTGTAGAAAACAAGCATATCGTAATATACGTTTTCGAGATCAGATAAATCAGACGCTACAGTTCTGTATAAAACTGCCTTCGTGAAATTCAGATTGTTGTTCGTGAGCGTTTGTGGAATATCATCACGAAGACGGTCGGCACATGGCAAGAGAAAAAGTTCTTTTTTGTGCTTCTTTAGTACGTCTACGAGGTCTTCAATACGCTGCTTTCCGAAGAAAATCTTGCGTTTTCTGTAGGCTACATACTTCTGTAAATAATAGGCTACTGCTTCAGAGATGCAAAAATATTTCATGGTGTCAGGGACATCGAATCGAAGTTCCTGTGCAATTCGAAAATAGTGATCGACAGCATTTTTCGATGTCAATATGATTCCCGTATGCTTAGCTATTTCGACCTTTTGCGTTCGAAATTCTTGCGCATCAATTCCCTCAACATGAATGAATGAACGGAAATCAATTTTCAGTTTATATTTTTCAGCCAGATCAAAATAGGGAGATTTTGTCCCATCTGGTTTCGGTTGCGATACTAGTATTGTCTTTACTGCCACTTTGCCCACATTAATTCAACTACTTACTTGATAAGATCACTGTTTAGAGCGTAGTAAGCCATAAGCAGGGGTAAAATTTCAAGCGTGCAAAGATACAAAATTATATAATACCACGAAACTCCTTGTTTGAAAACTATACGAACACTTTTCACGATTCGAAAAAAGGATTCCGCCAAAAACATAAGTATGACAATATTGATAAACAGTTGACTTTCAAACGACATAAAAAGCCAAATAATGGCAAACACAAAATACAAGAGTCCGAGAAGTTGTGCGCCAATAATTTTGAGGGTGATCGGCGCAATGAACTTATCGCTTTCACCTGTTAACCAACCTGTGACTATAAAGCATGTTAAACTCCAGAGTAAAAAGAGAATTGGGACGAGGAATACCGCAGCTTTTGATGGTAACGGGAAGAGTGTGGAATTTTCTACCAACATGTAGGAAATGGCACCCATTGAGAGGAAATAGTTCAAAATTAGCAGTAAGGAACTCGGCTTATTAAGGGGCATCGTTTCACGGACGTACGCCACAACCCCTTGAAATTTACCATTTGCCAGGATAAGGGTTTGATAGACCTCTGCGCGAGCAAAACGCGCAATTGACAACGTAACGAACGCGATAAATAACACATAACCCATCGTCCACTCTGAGGAATGAAACCTTGGAGAAAGTTCATTCGGAATAAGAGCTTCGGAAATACTTAGAAATGTGGACACGTGTTTTAATGTTGCTTAGCCGTTGATCGTTGTAAAGTTAATGCTTGAAGTCGACATTTATTTAATACGGACCAAAAATATCGTTAATTTTGCAGTCCATTAAATTCATACGATAATGAGAACTGACTTATATGCTCATCCAGATTACTACAACATGGATGATCTTCTATCAGAAGAACATAAACTTGTACGCGATGCCGCACGCGCTTGGGTAAAAAAAGAAGTTTCCCCAATAATTGATGAGCACTTTGAAAATGCCACGTTTCCAAACCATATTTTACCAGGATTGGGTGAGATCGGAGCATTTGGTCCATATATTCCAGAAGAATACGGCGGTCCCGGCTTAGATCAAATTTCCTACGGATTGATCATGCAAGAATTGGAACGATGCGATTCAGGTCTTCGCTCAACGGCGTCGGTTCAAAGCTCATTGGTTATGTATCCAATCTGGAAATATGGGAATGAAGAGCAACGCATGAAGTACCTTCCTAAATTGGGAACTGGAGAAATGATCGGCTGTTTTGGATTGACAGAACCGGATCATGGTTCAAATCCTGGAGGAATGATCACGAACTTCAAAGAAGACGGTGATCATGTTATCTTGAACGGTGCAAAAATGTGGATTTCAAACGCGCCTTTCGCTGATATCGCTGTAGTTTGGGCAAAAAATGAAACAGGACGCATTCATGGATTGATTGTGGAGCGGGGAATGGAGGGATTCACGACTCCGGAAATGCATGGAAAATTATCACTTCGCGCATCGGCAACCGGTGAGCTGATTTTTGACAATGTTCGTGTACCGAAAGCAAACATTTTACCGAATAAATCAGGATTGGGAGCGCCACTTGGCTGCTTGGATTCAGCGCGTTTCGGAATAGCTTGGGGTGCACTTGGAGCAGCGATGGATTGTTATGATCAAGCCGTTCGTTATTCAAAAGAACGCACGCAGTTCGGAGTTCCAATTGGTTCATTCCAGTTGATTCAAAAGAAATTAGCGGAAATGTTAACAGAAATCACAAAAGCACAATTGTTGACCTTACGTTTGGGTCAGTTGCGCAATGAAGGAAGAGCAACATCCGCTCAAATTTCTATGGCGAAACGAAACAATGTAGAGATTGCTTTGGACATTGCTCGTGAGGCACGACAAATTCACGGTGGAATGGGAATCACATCAGAATATTCTATTATGCGTCACATGGCAAATTTGGAATCTGTGTTGACCTACGAAGGAACACATGACATTCATTTGTTGATTACAGGAATGGACATTACGGGAATTCCTGCATTTGCAAGAGATATGCCCGACTTGTCGAACATGTAATTCATTTCGGATACTTAATAGAGAACTCCGACATCAGTGTTAAGCTGGTCGTCGGAGTTTTTTGTCTATAGACTCGCGCGAATATCTTTCACATTTAGCTGAAGTGTCTCCCGATCCATCCAACGATTTACCTCCAGTGTATAGACGAGTTCAAACGGAAGCCCAGAGGCCACATCTTCTTCTTTATCCGCAAGATTGAATCCAATTGCCTCGATCACCACATCCGTTTCTGGCTGTGTAACCGATAATTTTAAATGCGCGTCCTTGAGTACCCGAACATCTGTTGAAAATACGTTCCGTGATACAAAAACGGGTTTCATGTTTCCAGGTCCATGGGGTTCAAATTGACGCAAAATTCGTTTGATTTTTGGGACTTTCAGTCGGTTCTCTTCTTTCAGAAAAATTTCATCAAAAGCCAATTCTAGGTCAATCTTCTCCTCCGGAACAAGCAATGATCGGTCAATAGAACTTGAGACCACCGACTCAAACCTCGTCATGAACTCATGCAGATTTTCTTCCCGCATCGTCAAGCCAGCTGCATACATGTGACCCCCAAATTTCTCCAATAAATCCGAACACTGCTCGATAGCATCATGCACGTCAAATCCTTCAACCGATCGCGCCGAGCCCGTAATTTCACCGTTGGATTTACACAAAACAATTGTTGGTTTGTACGATTTCTCAATGATGCGAGAGGCAACAATTCCAACAACTCCTTTGTGCCAATCAGAACTATAGACGACATTAGTGCACCGATCCTTTGGATAGGTGTCTAATAGCTGTAACGCTTCTTCACTGATTCCTTGATCAAGTACACGTCGCTCTAGGTTGTCTGCATTGATCTCTTGCGCTAGGGTCTGAATTTCTTCCAAATTATTGGAAATCATCAATTTAACGGCAAATTTCCCCGAACGCAATCTACCCGCAGCATTGATTCGAGGGGCAATCACAAAAACAACATCTGTTAAGGAAACTGGAAAGGTGCGGTTCGCCAACACTAACATTTCTCGAAATGCGGTCCGCGGCTTCCGGTTCAACAATTCCAAGCCCAAAATCGCCAACACACGGTTTTCACCAGTAACA
Organism: Crocinitomicaceae bacterium; assembly: GCA_041303175.1. GTDB lineage: Bacteria > Bacteroidota > Bacteroidia > Flavobacteriales_D > Crocinitomicaceae > UBA4466. The sequence continues at coordinate 14,208 of JBFYPU010000302.1, forward strand.
GGAACCAAATCGGCGCCAATGCTAATGGCTACTAGGTCCAATTGGTCCCACAAGGGATTGAGCGACCAATTTTGATGTGAAAACAATCCTTGAAGCAACTTGAATCCAACACCACAGCCGCACAGTTCATCAAACGGATACGTACAATCCGATCGTTTGGGATCGAGCACAATGGCGTCAGGCAATTCTTTTCCAGGTCGGTGATGATCGCATACAATGACGTCCATTCCCCCTCTTCGTGCCTGTTCGATTCGATCCACGGCTTTTATGCCACAATCTAACGTAATGAGTAAATCTACCTTTTGCTCAAGCGCGTAGTCAATTCCAATTTCACTCACGCCATAGCCTTCCGTGTAACGATCCGGGATGTAAAAATCCAAGTCAGCAATGTGTTCCTTCAAAATAATGTACAGTAAGGTTACGGCTGTGGTGCCATCCACATCGTAATCGCCATACAGCAATACTTTTTGCTTTTTTTGGATCGCTTCTACCAATCGTGCCACTGCCAAATCCATGTCTTTCATCAAGAATGGATCGTGTAAATCTTCTACTTTCGGTCGAAAAAATGCCTCCGCTTTAGTATATGAATCAATTCCACGCTGAAGCAATAGTTCGGCAACAATAGAATCAACTTTCAATTCTGAACGAAAAGCTTCCACGATTGTACTATCTTGTGGCGCTCGGACAAACCATCTTTTTTGCATTGTCTTATTTTTAAAGTCAGGTAATTGGTATATTTAGAAGAGCCGAAAAACGACATTCTAATATTAAGTTATGAAAATAGTTGCGATTATCACCTACATTTTTCTCTCGGGAAGTGCGATTTCCCAAAATTCGTATTATTTCTCGAACCCTCTTCCTACGGAAGAAAAAAAGGTGCAAACCGTTGATGAAAAATGGTTTGGGAAATACAAAGACGAAACGACTTCTATGATCTACGATTTTTCAGCGGATGGCATAACCGTAATTTCTACTCAGGTTTCTTCCGTTAGCAAAAAACTCGTGCGCGAATCGTCGACCTACTCCGTAAAAAACGACTTCATTTTTGGGGTGGTCGCAAACGACTCACTACCTTGTATCCTTGAAGATGGCTATTACTTTTTTGGGATCAGAAACCGTGATGCGGTCATTTTTAAAAACTCAAGCACACAATTGACCCGCATCAGTGACCGAGAATATGTGCTCAACTACAATGAAAATGGAAAATTTTCTCCTGTAAAACTGACGTTTTCTGCGAAAGGAATGAGCATCAGTGAGTTCGATTATGACCCCGAAAAACGGGAATTTGAATTCATTGAGAAGCAATCAGAATCGACACAACAACAACAGACAGTGATCGTTTTATCACCATCACCCGTCGAATTCAACCAATTGAATAGCGCAACATATTTTGTTGAGCGTTCCGCCTTTTTACGCATTAAAGAATAACAATTTGAAACATGATAAAATCATCCCTTCACACAGTAGTAGCCATCTTGGCTGCTTTTCTACTCATGTCTCAGGCGTGCGAAAAGAAAAATCGCGAACAAGACACAGAAGCGGTTTCACCTGCCGATTTAGAAACTGAAGACGAAATGGAAATGCTCTCTTACAGCTTTACAGGCAGTTACGATGAACTTTGGTCACGTGTTGAAGCCTTTGAAAACGAGGGTCTTTACAAAAGTGCATTGAGTGTAGTGGACACCATTTTTGTGGCGGCTCGCAACGACAAAAATGCTCCGCAAATTGTGAAATCCGTGATCTTTCGCATGAAGTACAATAGCTATCTGGAAGAGGAAGATTTTGTAATGGCTTTGGCAGAACTGAACGCCTTGTCCGAAGAGGAACATTTTCCTATCAAACAGCTCATTCACTCGGTGACGGCGGATGTGTACTGGCAATATTACTCCGGCAATCGCTATTCCATCTTCAATCGCACTCAAACGGTAAATTTTGATAACAACGACGTTCGAACGTGGGATTTAAAAACGATTTCCGCTCATGTTTACAAACATTATATGCTCTCGTTGGAAGCTGCCGACAGTTCACAACACACCGCGATGAACGATTTCGAAGCGATACTTTCTGGGACAACAACCGCGCGGGAACTTCGACCAACGCTCTACGATTTCTTGGCCTATCGCGCCATTGATTTCTTCTCCAATTCTGAATCGGAAGCCGTCCGGCCCGAGGTTAAATTTGTGATAGATGACGAAGCGTATTTTGGTTCCGCAACTGCGTTTATTGCGCTGAATCCTACTTCACAAACAGAAAATTCGAATATTTTTCACGCGGTGAAAATCTATCAAGAACTGACTAAATTTCACCTCAAGGATCAAAATCCTGCTGCCTTGATCGATGTAGAATTGCACCGTCTAGGTTTTGCTTTTACGAACTCTGTTTCTCCTGAAAAAGGCGAACTTTACCTGAAAGCATTGCAACGATTAGCTGCGGCTTATCCCAATCACGAAGGAAATGCAGAGATCAACTTTAAAATTGCGACGTATTACAAAAACCGTTCGTCTGACTATACGCTTGACAACCCTGAACATCGATGGGACAAAAAAGAGGCTGCTCGGATCTGTCGCGAGGTAATTGGACGTTTTGAAAATACGTATGGAGGGAAGCAATGTGCTGTGCTACTCAACGAAATTCAGCTAAAAAATCTCAACTTTGAAAATGAAATTGCCCACGGAAAAACGGTCAGCGGTAAATTCAAAATCAACTACCAAAATGTGGACAGCGTTTACTTTCGCATTGTGCAACTACCCGCAGATTACGGACTAAAGATGTCGTATATCGATGACGCTGAAATCGACGCATTGGTGGCAAAAACTCCCTTGAAAGCGTGGTCTCACCGACTCGAAAACCCTGGTGATCACCAACCCCATTCCACGGAATTACTACTTCCGACTTTACCCTATGGTCAGTATGCTATCATCGCGTCGCCATCCAAATCCTTTTCTCGGTACAACAACATTGTGCTCTATGATTTATTCTGGATTTCCGATCTTTCCTATACCCGAACAGAGAATGCTGATCAATCCATACAACTATTTGTAACGGACCGAACTTCGGGAAAACCACTGAATAAGGTGAAAGTTGAAATGTATAACCGAGTCTACAACTACTCAACAGGAACCTATGACGTCAAATTCCGTCAGTCGTTTTACACCGATAAATCTGGGAAATTGATCATAGCAGCGAAATCCAAATACCGAAATTTCATGCTGCATTTGGTGAACGGTGAGGATCAATTCAACACGGGAAGTGACCTTTATCAAGACCGAAAATATCCCGAAAAGACTTATTCGTCAACGGTTACCGAGCTTTTCATAGATCGTGGAATCTACCGCCCCGGACAAAAAATCCACTTCAAAGGAATCAAGATTAAAACGCAAGGCGAGAAGCAGACGCTCGTCACCAATTCAAAGTCCACGGTCACTTTCTACGACGCGAATTACCAAAAAGTGGGCGAAGTGGAATTGACCACCAACGAATACGGTACTTTCGCTGGCTCATTTACGGCACCCACCACTGGTTTGACCGGCATGATGCACATCAGCACCGAAAATGGATCCAAGTACTTCAGCGTCGAAGAATACAAACGCCCAAAATTCGAAGTCGATTTCTTGCCTGTCGAAGGTGCATTCAAAATTGGAGAGCGGATTTCGGTGAAAGGAAACGCCAAAGCGTATGCTGGATCGAACATTGATGGTGCAACCGTTCAATTTAGAGTGACGCGTTCGTGCAATTTCAATCCATGGACAAGTTATCGCTGGGGTTACATTCCCTATTCTGCTCCGATTGAAATCAAAAACGGAACAGCGACAACAGATGAAAACGGTGCCTTCACCATTGAATTTGATGCCCTCGAGGATCGAACCATTAATAAGAAATTTTCTCCGCGCTATTCTTATCAAGTTCACGCAGATGTAACGGATGTAAACGGTGAAACCCGCAGCGGTTCACAATACGTGAGCGTTGGTTACGAGTGCATGAACTTGACTTTAAGCATGGATTCGAAATTCGAGCGAACTGCAAGTAACCAATTTAATCTCTCGGCAACCAATCTAAACGGTCAAAAAGTGAGCGCAAAAGGAATGGTGAACGTCACGGCACTCATCGAACCCGAGCAAACATTTCGAACGCAATTGTGGTCACGACCCGACTTGCCATGTATCTCCGAAACAGAGTACAGATCATTGTTTCCGCATGATCCGTATGCCAACGAAGACGATGTGAAAAACTTCAAACGTGGCAAAAAAGTGCTGACCCTCAACTTCGACACGGAGAAATCGGATACGGTGACTTTTGCTGGAATGAACGCATGGAAACCCGGTCGTTATGTCGTTGAAACGTCTGCCATTGATGCGTTTGGTGAAACCGTTGAGCACATTCAATACATCACGATTCTCGATAAAACGTTGCCGGAAAATCCTACGAATGAATTGTGGACCATGACTCCGTTGAAATCGGTTTGTGAACCCGGAGAAACAGCTGAAATTTTACTCGCAACTGCTGTGGAAGACATGAGTATTCTCTATGAAATTGAGTTGAAAGGTAAAATTATTGCTACCCAAATGATCACGCTCAGCAAAGGGCAAAAAATGATTCAAATTCCAATCACAGAAGCACATCGTGGCAACATCAGTGTGATCTTTACTTCCGTTAAAAATGGCCGTTTGTACAGCACAAAACAAGTCATCATTGTGCCGTTTAGCAACAAAGAGCTGAACATCTCATTTGAAACCTTCCGCAACAAACTCGATCCCGGTGCTCCAGAAGAATGGAAGCTCATTATCAAAGGTCCGAATGGAGCAACAGTCGCTGCTGAATTGTTGGCGACCATGTACGATGCCTCGTTGGATGAATTTTCTTCAAATAGTTTCTACCTCAATCCATACAATTCTCACTATTCGTATCGCGGCTATTCAACGGATGGTTTTCAAAGTCAATCCAGCCGTGTATTCGGACAAGAGTGGAACACTTATCCCTATGCTGAATACCGACTCTACGACGAACTGAATTGGTGGGGATATTACTATTATTC
>JBFYPU010000303.1:0-8483 GCA_041303175.1 Crocinitomicaceae bacterium
GGTTCTGATACTGATTTAATGCTTGTATTTTGAATGTCGTAGCCCGGTGAAAACCAATCTCCACCTGCAGCCAAGTCGCCATCTGAAACAAATTCTGCTACGTTGCCATTCATGTTGTAAAATCCAAATGTGCTTGGCATGTATGATTTTGCTGGGGCAATGAGATCTGCACCATCACTGTCCATCCAAAAATCCGTTTTAACGACTTCCATTTCACCTGTAACTGCATTTCGTGTGATGTTCTCGCTCCCCATCGATAGGAAATTCGCCAAAATGCAGCCTTTTTCGTTTCGCAAAAATTGTCCGTTCCAACTATACGGTGCATCCAAGTTGTCGCCACTTGCAGCGCGCACCCACTCCGCACGGGTTGGAATTCTGAAGTTGACCATCATTTCACCATTGGAAAGACTGTCGTATTTCGCCGTGAGCCATTTGCAATACAATTCCGCGCCCGCTTTGGAAACGTTCACGACGGGATAATTCGCATAAGCAGGATGTTTGTGGTAATGTGTCGCCATCGGTTCCATCGACGCGTTTTTGAACGCTCGAGTCCAGCCCGTTGTGTCGATTTTTGCAATTTCGTAGCTTGCTAAATCGCCTTTGCGCAGTAAATCCGTTAAAAATTCGTTGTATTCTTGATTCGTGACCTCGGAAGTTGACATGTAAAATGATTGTACCGAAAGCGTGTCGCCATCCACTAAACTCAATCCACTGGGGACAAAGTTGCAAAATCCATTCAAGCTTTTTTCGGCGAATTTGAAGCCTGTTTTCTTTGAAGTGGTGAAACCAACGAATGCCGTTCCGAAAAGAAGAAGTGCGATGAGGTAATTGTTTTTCATGCTTGTTCGTTTAGTCAGTTCTACACGATCTTTTTTGTATAGTTCCGGATAGATAACGAATCCTCATTATTTGGTTACGTTTCATCAAAAAAGCACACTATAATGATGGAAAGTGTTATCTTCGAAAGAGATTTTTCGAGATGCGGTTTCTAGCTTATTTTCTGGTTTTATTCATACTTGGAGCGTGCACTGATACTACGGTACATGTAAAGCGTGGGATTTATTTTTGGGAGAACAATACGCGTGAATTGACAGCTGAAAACCGTGATGCATTGGACGCGTTGGAAATACAAAAACTCTATGTAAAAGTCTTTGAGGTGGATCGGGTCAATTCTATCAATCAAGCCATTGCCAAAACGCAGTTGAAATTGGATCAGGAAGTCGTTAAACGTGTTGAAGTGATCCCGTGCGTTTATATGTTGAATTCCGTTTTCATTGAATCGTCGAAAAAAGAACTGGATGAACTGGCCGTAAATGTGGCGCACTTGATCGATAAATACACCTCTGAAAAATTGCTTCGCGGCACCAAAATCAACTATTCTGAAATTCAAATCGATTGCGATTGGTCTGAAAAATCTCAAGGCAATTACTTCTATTTCTTGCGGAAAATGAAAACGGCATCGAAGAAAAAAATCAGTTGTACGCTCCGACTGTATCCCTACAAGTTTCACAAAGTAATGGGTGTTCCACCGTGCGATCGCGCTACGTTGATGTGCTATAATTTGTTGAATCCATTAAAGAATCCGCGGAAAAACACCATTCTTGATACTGATGAGATGGCGAAATACTTGGACACAAAAATTGACTATCCTGTAGCTCTGGACGTGGCCTTGCCCGTTTATTCGTGGATGCAATGCTATGATGGACGACGATTCAAAGGTGTTGTTTACGGTCCTGTTGAAGCATTTAGCCCCTTGTTGAAGCACGATAAAGGCTTATGGAACACGATGTTGCGGGATACGGTTGTGAGTGATATTTACTTGAGAAAGGGCGATCGGATAAAAATTGAACGGGTTTCCAAACAGGACCTCGCCAAAGCGGTAGAAATTATTCATTCCTCCAATGCTTTATCAAACCAGTCTGTTTTTTCGTACTTTCACCTCAACAGTGCTGAGCTTAAATTTTACAACTATGAAACACTCAATGCGCATTTTACTCGTCTTTCTCGTTAGTTCAATGAACGCGCTAGCATGCGGTCCTTGGTATCCATATGGTGAAGAACTCCGCTTTTCACTCATTGATCCAACGCAGTTTGATGACGGTGGAATGTCGCCATATTATTACACTTCGGAGACGTTTGGTGCGCATTATCAATCGAGTGCGAGCAACGATCCCAATGTGAAAATGTGGTCAGCGTATTGCGGTGGAAACGTTTCAGAGGACGCCATTTTTACTGGCTTGTATCATTCTGAAGGATATGAATTTCATGCTGATTGGACAGCCAACGCGTTCATTTCCTATTTGCAGAAAATGAATGATAGGGAGGCACTGAACTACCTTGAATTTGCGGTGAATTGTTCTCATTTGAATCAAATTGGATCAGGCTGGGAATGGGAGGATGAAGAAATGAACGTTGAACGAACGCGCTACATACTGGATGCTTTAAAGAAAAGTGCTACCGTAAAAAATGAAGAGATTAAACGGCGGTATCGATTTTTGGCGTTAAGACTTGCCTTTTACAAGCGAGACAAGGAACGTACCATTGCGATTTATGATAAATGTTTTTCACACGAAAAGGCGGATGTCATTGATTATTGGGCACTTTATTTTGTATCGATGATGCGCGACGAATCGCCGCAGCGAAATTGTGATTTAGCGCAAGTGTTTGTTCAAGATCCAGGCAAGCGATTTGGTTGCATCACAGCCTTCACTAGCCTTTTCCCCATTGAAAAGGTACTTTCTGTTGCAAAAACAGATCGGGAAAAGGCAAATGTTTATGCCATGTATGCAGTGCGTGAACGAGGTAGAAGCCTTGAAACGGTCAAAAAAATACACGCACTTGATGCGAATCACCCCTTGTTGACGTACTTGCTCACGCGCGAAGTGAATAAATTGGAGGATTGGGTGTTGACGCCTCGTTATACGCGGTTTCCACCTACAATGCATGAAGGACAAAGTGCCTACGACGAAGTTGAAAAGGAAATGGTGCAAGAGCGGGTCAAGGACGATCAAAGTTATGGCAAAGAGGTGCTTGCATGGCTTGGAACGGTAAAGTTGGATGGAAATGTGACGTCAATTTTCCGCGCGCATCTTTCGGGGATAACGGGAACACCAACAACGGGTCTAACCATCTTGGGCGATCCTCAATCGTATTCAAAAGCGCACCAGAACATGGCGAATCAAATCAAATTGATTCTAAAAGTGCAAGCAAATGCGAATGTTGTTTTGACAGCCAGCGAACGATTTTTAGTGATGAATCCTAAGGCGGACAACTACAATCAATTCTTATTCGCCATTGCGCGTGAATTCGAATACCAGGAAAAACACGCCGAAGCAGCAGCACTGTTTAGTCATGTGAATACCGATGAGGAGTATTGGGAAAGTGTAGCCTGGAAGGCATCAAATGGAGTCGCTTCTCTCGAGAGTGATTTTTATACAAGCTATTTTTTCTACATGGATGGAGAATATTCAACTGAACAAGTGCAGCAGGTGATCAATTTTACGCAAAAAAATTCAGCGACCTTCACAGAATTCGATTTTTGGCTGCGTTCCAATCTTCAAGCGGATATGAATCGTTTGTATGATTTATTGGGAACGAAATACGTGCGTCAACACAAAATGGACGCGGCAATTGCAGCATTTAAAAACGTGAAATCGGGATTGTGGGATTCAGAAGATTACGCATACAGTCGCTATCTCAATGCCAATCCATTTCACGCAGACTTCTACTCGGCGCATACTCCATCAGATTATGACACGGTACATTACAACAAACTGGAAATCATTCAATTGTATCAATCCTATTTGACGAAGGCTGAGAATCCTTCCACAAAAAACCGCTCATACTATTATTTCTTGCTGGCAAACTGTGAGTTGAATATGAGTCACTACGGCAATTCGTGGATGATGCGACGCTATTACTGGACTGCAAATCTCGCTGCAAACAATTTCGAGGACGATGATCAATTCTACCGTTTGAAACGCGCGAAGCAATTCTACCTCAAGGCACGCGAATTGAGTTCAGATCCGGAGATCAAAGCGTTGTGCACACGAATGGCTGGACGTTGCGAGGGACATCAATTGTATTTTGACACTGAATACAATTGGGAAGAAGACTATGAACAATTCGGCGGATTCAGCAATTTTATCTACTCCAAGAACAAATTGTATGAGGAGTTACGCACAAAGTATCCAGACGATGCGCAGGAATTATTGAGCAATTGCTATTCGTTTCAACGGTATTTTGCGAAATTGAAGGATTAATCCATTGGCATGTCGAAGTCAGCGTTCATGGGATCACTGCGCTTGAATCGATAGAAAACGCCCTCTTTGAAGGTGTAATAATCGGTGTCGGTGATGCTAATTGCATCCGCTTCAATGAGAATTTGATTGACTTCATCATCGTATAACTGTATAATCGAGTCATCTTCAAACGAATAGAAGAACAAGAAAAAACCATTCATGCCTATTAAATTCGATCCGTCAATAGCATAGTCCGCTAGATTTGGGATCGCGAGTGAGGCAACTTTCAATGAATAATCGTCCTGAACTTGTGCTGTTCCAACTTGTGTTACAATCGTAAGTCGATCATTAATGACTTCAAAATCAGATGAAAAATCGGGTGAATAGGAAAGATTTTGGTCATAGATGACTTTTTTATTCGCGATGTCGTAAACATAGTAACGACTTTCCCTTTCATCATAGAGCATTGACTCAGTAATTTCTTCCGAGGATTCAACAATTCCGTACATCGGTTCTTCCGACGATTTTTCAGTCTTGGAATCAAAGGTTTGAGAGAGCAAATGAAGCACCTGTTTTTTGTGATCGTAATGAATGGTTTCTAAGAATTGCGTGAAATCAACTTTGGCGTTTGAAATCGCTTCGGCTGTGTTCAAATCGTACACGTAAATCAAGGCGTGATCTTCCATGTTTTCGAAATGAACGAGGTAATCTTGTGCTGCACTCAATTCAAACGTATAGGCATTCGCTCCCTCAAGTTCTTTCACTATTTCACCGGTTGACACGTCGCGGCAATACATCGTGGCATCCATCTGAAACCAAATTTTTGATCCGTCTTGCGACAATGCCAATTCACCGAAAATCGACCCTTCGAGCGAGGTGGATTGAAGTACTTCCATGGTTTCCTTGTCGTGTACGGTCAGTTTATTCACATTGTCATTCAATACAACAATGACCTTTTCACCGATGCAGATTTTGTTACTGGCGAACAACTGAGACGCGAAAAGAAGGCTAAAAACGGCGAGTAGAACAGATTTCATAGCGCGATTGAATTTGGTTGTGTAGTTAAAAATACGAAGAAATCAACTAAGAATAAATTCGTTGAGGATCATAACGACTCACTTTTTCATATTAGTTATATTCCCAAGATAAAACGTTTTCTTAAATCTTATATACGCTTTTAGTTTTTTAATCGAGTAAACATCCAATAAACTGTTTTATAGTCTTTTTGAGCAGAAAACAATACATCGTTATTTATGAATTCTAATGGAATTGTATGAGATCCGAACTTTAAACCCTCAATATCATCAGCATCAATTTCCAAAGTTATACCTGTTAGACTCCAAACACCTTTTAATTTTTTTATCTCCTTTCCATAGTAAGCCATTGAAACACCTTTTTCAACATACTTGCCAGACCGCTTAAATTTGTAAATAGTCTGTTTCGAATCGCATTTGAATGGTGTCAAAATTGTATCCATTACACAAAACTGCCATTTCCCTTTTACAAGGTTGGATTCTTCAATTTGTGAATGACTGCTTGACACGAAAAGGAACGTAAAAAGTGTTAAAATGAGTTTCATACTATAAGTTTAAATTGTGAAAGACGGAACTTTTAAAAAGTAACATCAAACTAGGGAGTCTTCTTTGTCCGTTTTATCACTATTTATGGACCTGGTTTCTGTACATCTTAATCAGATCAGTACTCAATTTTCCAAAGATAGAGTGCGTGAGCAGGAACGGATGTAGACGCCGCTTGTCGATCCATCGCAGCAAGGATTTTGGGTACATCTTCAGCCTGAAGTTTACCCAATCCAACGTCAACGAGCGTTCCAACAGTTGCGCGGACCATGTTTCGAAGAAAGCGATCTGCCACTATTTCAAAGTAAAAAGAATCTTGATCGGTTTGAATCCATTTCGCTGAGCGCACATCACAGATATTGGTTTTCGCGTCCGTATGTAATTTCGAGAGGGAGGTAAAATCTTGCTTTCCGAGGAGGAATTGACCCGCCTGATTCATCTTATCAAGATCAAAGGATTGGTTCAAATACCAACTAGAATCGGCAAGAAAGGGATCTTTTTTGGTGTGAATGAAATAACGATACGTTCGTTGTGTTGCGCTAAATCGTGCATGATCATTTTCTGTAACGGCGCGAATCGCGTGAACGGAAATGGATGCGGGCAACATCTTATTCAGCTTGAAGATAAATTGATCCACATCTGAAATCACCGGTAAATTAACATGCAGAATGTAATGCTTTGCATGCACTCCTGTATCGGTGCGCCCACAACCCACAACGGAAATGGGTTCGTTTGAATGCAATTGACTCAAGCGCGTTTCAATTTCTTCTTGAACCGAAGTCGCATTTGGCTGTCGTTGCCATCCGTGGAAGGTCGCCCCGTTGTAGGAAAGTTCGAAGAAATACCGTTGCATCCGACAAAGATACATTAAAGTAAAAAACTCCCACCATTCAGCCGTGCCTCTGTGCTGCACTGACTGAACGATGAGAGCTAGAACCTGCGTTTAGTTGAATAGAGGGGTCTAGTTTCGAATAAACTTGCGTGTTCCCACCACTTGATTTGACGCATCAAGGAGTTGAACGATGTAGACACCACCAGGTAAATCAGCTACATGAATTTCTGTGAGCTGTGTGTTCAAATCAACCTCAATCATTTCACGTCCAAGCAAGTCAACTATGTGCGCATGTGCTTTTCCTGGTAGATGATCTAATTGAAGAAATAAAACGGCATTAGTAGGATTCGGATAAAGGGAAAATTCCATAAGTTCTTGATTGACCACGTTCAAGTTGCTGTCCAAACTATCACCAAATAAGGACACCTGATTGCACAAAGAGTCGCATGGCATTCCAGTAGAATCATCGTATGCCGTCATGCACACGTAGAAATCACCAAAGTAGCCAGGGGAATAATTCAAGTTTGTTGTGGAAACGGATGTCAGAAACGCGCCGGAAAAATTATCATATACATCCCAAGTAAAACTTGTACTTCCCATTGAGCTATTGACCCCGATGATTTGACCACTTGAATTGTCTCCGTAGATTGACGCACTGATGCCGCATCCAGTTCCACTAATGGAATCTTGAAACACAGTCACTTGCTGACATGTGCTATCAAAGCAGGTTCCGCCAACTGAATCGTTGTAATAAGCATACAGACAGACATCATAAGTGCCGGGTGTAGAATAGGTATGGGTAGCATTGTAGCTAGATTCAGTTGAACCATCGCCAAAATACCATTCGTACGAATTTGTGCCCGATGAGGTGTTTGTGAATTGTGCCGTGCTCCCGCTAACGGTCCAATTGAAATCCGCGGAGCATTGTGCGTTCGAAATATAAGCTGAGAGGCTAATAATTGAGAAGAGAATGATTTTTTTCATAACTGTGAGATTTTAAGGTGTTCTATTTAGATAGAGACATGGGAATCGAAAAACGCTGCACGGATGTATGAAAAAAAGTGATTTTTTTTTATTCTTGAAGTCTAGGTGGAAAAGCTATTCGCTTGATTCTATGTCCTTTTCGAACAAATACGTTCTTATTCTTATGGGAAGTGGAATGTCACTTTCAGTAGTGAAAGGTTTTTCTCTGGAACCAATAGGATGTACAAAGTGAGTTCTAATCGCCAAAATGAGAATAAGAACCTTTTTGTGACGTTACGAGCGGCCTGTGATATCAAAAATAAAAACGATACCCTACGCGAATCCCATAATTGTTGCGACGCGTCTCGTACTGAAGAGTTGGCATGGATTGGTTGGTGATGCCAAATCGCGCCCAAGGTTCGATGTAAACCGAATGGTGCATTCCAAATCGATGGAGGTATTTGATGGATCCGCCTACGGAAAGAATTCCTTTTGGATGAAATGCATTCGCGGATGGAATGGCGTAATTTGAGGTGTCAACAATCGTGTTACCCGTATTTCTTCCATAAATACTCAAAGCTCCACCAAGGGCAAATTCCAATTCTCCTCGTTTGCTCACAGGCGTTTTCCAAGCAAATTGGAAAGGGAGGGTCAACATTTTGTAGAAATTTTGGGATTCATTTTGCACCAATACCGTGCTATCAATCGAAATTGGAACGATTACATAAACTGTTTGATTAAGTGTAGTGTCGAAATAGGACGAGATGGTGTCGTTATAGGTAATCGTGGTCGTTTCGTTGGACTCAAAGGTATAATTTTCACGCGCAGAACTGTAGTCCAGTCCTGTTTGAAACGAAACGCTTGGGGTAA
>JBFYPU010000304.1:0-4625 GCA_041303175.1 Crocinitomicaceae bacterium
GGGATCAACGGGATTGTTCAAAAAGGGATATACCATGAGAAACAGCAAACCAACTGCTGCTAGTTGAATCAAGGGTTGACGATAAATCGGCTTGTCTTTTGGCACCACAACTGCAAGTGTACTGTTGTACCAAACAGGTGCGGCTTTGGGGTATGTTTGTTGAAACAGAAGATCCAAGCGTTCTTTCGTTTCTGGTTTCGGAGTCGGGTTTGACCAGTTGATCGCACCGATTCCAGCGAGCATGGTTTTCATTTGATTGAACTCATCCTCATTTGCGCAAAACTCATTGACTTCAGAGCGCTCTGCGCCCGTCAACTCAATAAATTCCTTGTCTTTAATTATATCCATTACATCCCGTTCCATATCATCGATTTATTACAGGGTTAAATTCTTTTAAACTTTCTGCGAGGTATTTTGTGGCGTAAAACAAACGCGATTTCACCGTACCATCGCTAATTTCGAGAACATCCGCGATTTCTTTAATCGACAGTCCTTCAATGTGTCGCAATTTGAATGCTTCACTGTGTTTTTCATCCAAGGCCGCGAGGCACTCTTCAAATTCAGTTCTAAAAAAGCGGTCGTGAACTTCGGAGAAAACATCGGTATTCGAATCACCAACCGCATAATGTCCATCCAAGCCATTCGAGGTGTTTTTCCGCACCTCTTGCTTTTTGTATTCGTTTTTGCACATATTGTTGGCAACTGAAAACACCCACGTTTTGAATTTTCGTGTTGGGTCGAACAATTCTGGTTTGCGCACAATTTTGGAAAAAATGTCGTGTACAAAATCTTCCGCTTTTTCGCGGTCTTTCCAGAGCATACGAATAAAGTAGCCAAGCAAAGGTCCTGAGTAGCGGTGATAAATTTCATCAAAAGCCCGTTGGTCGCCCTTTCCTATGGCGATCATCAAGTCTTCGTCAGACAGCATTTTATATTGAGGCCGAATCAACCGCATTTAGTAGCTTGCTTTCACCTTTTGTACTTGTTCATATTTTCGACTTTGCACCCCAATTTGGTTGCTCACTTCGTCGACTTCTTCTAATTTTTCCATTTCTCCCGTCGCTGAATACACTTTTTGTAGGTGAAGCAGCATGGGCAGGTAATTCGCAGACAACTGTTTTCCTTTTTCATCACCTGGATCTGAAATAAGATGCTTTTCTAGTGACTGATTCCATAAATAATCGTTGCGGGTAAAATTGTTGTAGGCATCAATGTGGTACTCAAAAACCAAGCCAACCACGAACAGTTTGTCCTGAATGGGTTGCAAGTATTCCTTTGGGGTCGTCATCGAGATGCTGATTCCTTTATCGACGTTTAGTGTACATAATTCGACCAAATAGTCAATGTTGACCAACGTAGATGACGGCAATGAGAATCCTTTTTCCACGAGTCCATTCCGATACACTTCGCTTTGCAAGAAATCCAAAGAAATCAACGTGACATCTGGTCGGATTCCTTGTTCGTTTTGCGCGTAATAGCACGCATACCCGTCATCAAATCCGTGTGTTACAAGCGCCCCATTTTCGGGAGCTGACCGCAAAATATCGCCAGCGTAGGCAACAACATTTTCTGTTAAGCGATCTGATGCCATCAATTTCTCTGTATACATCAAGGCCGTATCCACCGAATTTTGAATCATAAAATAGCCTGCCATTTGCACATGTACATCTGCGTTATCGGGTCGAATTTCCTCAGCTTTTTTCAAATCGGGATAGAGTGATACGTCAAAATTCCCGGCGACATATTTAAAATAATGGTGCTCAAACGATTCTGGCGCATTCACTTGAAAATAATCCACTGCTTGATCCATCATCATTTGTTGTTGGTATGAAGGTGAACGACTTGAACGTTGTCTATCTGAATCCGTGTTACTGCTTGAAAATCCGACAGAAACTTTTTCCATTTCCATTTTTTTCAGAGAAGTTGCTTCTTGATCAATGACCATCTCTGCATCGTTCTCCATGTAGCTTTCTTTTGAATCGTCTAACTCAGTTGCTACGGGAGCTGGCGGAGCAACACCGTCAATTTCCGAGCTCGCCTTTGCTCTTCGCGGCGATGATGGCTCATTTGAGGGCTTCTCTTCTAGTTTTTCGATTTTCACCTCTTTCCGTTCAATCTTTTTAACCGCCTCCACAGAAACTGATTTAATTGTCGTGGATTCAATCGTCACAGTGTCCATGGACTCCGATTTCTCTTCTTCGGCTTCATTAACCATGTTAAGATTCGTCGAATTCACATTCGAGTTGGTATTCATTTCTGGCGCCTGATTACCGACCTGAGCCAGAAGGTTTCCAGAGAAGAAAAATGTCATTGTATAAAATAATACGCGCATAATTTCACGAATTTAGAAGCTTATACACCTACACCAAGGAAAGGTTCAATGAAAATACATTATTTTTTTGAAAAGACTGAAGATGTCACTCGAAGTGAATCTTATGAAAGACTCGAATCTCCCGCGAACAAAAATTTGTTGGGTGAAATGAGATTGGTTTTTACGGCGTACATAACAATTCCAGCGGTATTTCGCACACCCAATTTGGACATTATATTTTTGCGATGTGTACCAACCGTATGATTACTCAAGAAAAGCTGCTCTGCGATTTGAACATTTGTGTAACCCTCAGCAATTAAGATGATGATTTCGGACTCACGTTCCGACAAGGTCACGGGTTCGCAGCTAAACGCATCAAGGTCAATATCGTGTACATCCAAGTGGGCACTTTGAATGGTTTCGAGGATTTGACCGCAGAAAAACTTATTTCCTTTGCCCGTTTCGCGCACGGCATCTACAATTTCGCTGATTGAACAGTCCTTTTTGACGTAGCTCATAACGCCCGATCGCAGCGCATCTACCAAGGTCTGAGCAGATTGTTCGGGTGTGATCGCCAAAATATTGATGTGTTTTCGAAGCGCGCGCAATTTCAGCAACACGTCTATTGTAAAGCCTTTGGAGGTGTAATCGACCACAACCACATCGGTTTCAAAGTTTTTTACGAGTTCAATCAGGTCTTCGCTGGATGTTGCTTCGCCGACTAACTCCACCTTGAGGTCATTTTTCAGCACAGATCGAATCCCCAAACGGACCAGTTCATTGCTATCGGCGAGGACTACCTTCATTATTTAGAATCATTTTAGATAATCCAAATATAGGCATATTTACATCACCGCGCATACGGATTATAAAAAACCTTTTCCACTGCACGCTGGGAATAACGTTTAGGGAAATTAGAACCTAAAAAAGCGTTCCGTTTTGGATTAAAACTTGAGCAACCAACCGAATTCGTCCGCGATCTTACCGCTTTTCAAATCGTTGAGGTACGTACCAATTTTATTGGAAATTCCACGGGATTCAATCGGTGCAAGTGTGAATACTTCGTCGCGGTATCCAATTTTTGCGATTTGCGCGATGGTAGCCGCTGTTCCTGCTCCAAAAGCATCCGTGAGCCTACCATTTCGAAGTCCATCTACTACTTCTTGCACAGAAACCTTACGCTCTTCGACAGGAACGCCCCATTTTTCAGCAATCTCAAGGACTGAACGTTTGGTAACACCGCGTAGAATGGTATCACTTTCTTCGGAAGGTGACACGAGAACGCCATCGATTTCAAACACAATGTTCATCGTTCCCGATTCTTCAATGTACTTGTGCTCCACAGCATCTGTCCATACCAATTGATCGAAGCCATGCTCTCTACCCAATTTCGCAGGATAAAGCGATGCAGCGTAATTTCCAGCCGTTTTCGCTCGTCCGACTCCACCTCGAGCGGCACGCGTATAATGTTCTTCAATTTTCACTTTAACAGGCTCTGAGTAGTAGGCACCAACAGGACATGTGAAAATGATAAATTTATACGTTTCTGAAGGGCGAATTCCAATGAAATCGTCCGTTGCGAACATGTATGGACGTATATACAGAGCGAATCCATCTTTTGCTGGAACCCAACTTCGGTCGACATCCACTGTTTTGCGAATCAAATCAATGAACATGGCCTCAGGAATTTCAGGCATGCACATGCGTTGACACGACTCCACAAATCGCTTCGCGTTCAAATCTGGACGGAAGATCAAAACGTTCCCTTCGGCGTCTTTCGTTGCTTTCATTCCTTCAAAAATCGACTGTCCGTAATGAATAGCCGAAGTTGCAGGATGCAATTCAAGTGGTCCAAATGGAACTATTTCCGGGGTTTGCCATTCGCCATCTTTGTAGTCCATAACCAACATGTGGTCGGAGAATACCTTTCCGAATGGGAGATTGTCCCAATCAACACTGTCGAGACGAGAGTGTTCCGTTGGTGTGACTTTGATGGTGAGTTCGTCGTGTAACATAAGGAGATAAATCTAGTGTGCAAAAGTAAACAGAATCTCCAACTAATCAAAGTCGGATTTATAGATTGCCGACAATATATTTAAGTATTTTTGAGAATATCAATTTTTCTAGTGGAACGCAGTCGGGAAATATTAGCACAGTACTGGGGATTCGATGTTTTTCGACCCCTGCAAGAGGACATTGTCGATGGCATCATTTATGGTCACGACACCCTTGCAATTCTTCCCACAGGTGGAGGTAAATCCGTGTGTTTTCAAGTGCCGGGGATGGCATTGGATGGAATAACACTGGTCATTTC
>JBFYPU010000305.1:0-13484 GCA_041303175.1 Crocinitomicaceae bacterium
ATCGTGATTTGTTTCAATTTTAGGACGGATCGACCCCGTGAAATTTCGATTGCTTTGACGCAGCGTGATTTTCCGGGAGAAAAAATGGAGAAATTAGACCTGCATTATTACACGATGACAACCTATGACCGAACGTTTGAAAACGTGCACGTCATTTTTGAAAAGGACAATTTATCCAACACAATTGGCGAAATGATTTCAAAGGCCGGGTTAAGTCAAGTGAGAATTGCCGAGACCGAAAAATATCCACATGTGAGCTTTTTCTTTAGCGGAGGTAGGGAGGATGAATTTACTGGAGAAACCCGCATTTTAGTTAACTCGCCGAAGGTGGCAACTTACGATTTGCAACCCGAAATGAGTGCTCCCGAGGTACGTGATCGGATCACAAATACCATACGAAACGAACAACCTAATTTTATTTGTTTGAATTTCGCAAATCCAGATATGGTTGGACACACGGGCGTTTATCCAGCGATTGTTACGGCGGTTGAAACCGTTGATCGTTGTTTAAAGGATGTGGTGCATTGTGGGCAAGAATTTGGGTATGAATTTGTGGTGATTGCCGATCATGGCAATGCGGATTACGCGATCAATGCTGATGGAAGTCCAAACACAGCTCATTCGTTGAATCCAGTGCCAATTGTACTGGTGACCGATGACAAGGTGACCCTTCGTGATGGCATTTTGGCGGATGTTGCGCCTACGATTTTAAGTCGTTTGGGAATTGCTCGACCTACCGAGATGACAGGGAAGGTGCTCATTGTCTAGTCTATTCTGAGATTCGACGAGCCTTGGCTTTAGCTGTTTGTACTTAGACGGTTAACCGTGATGCTGTTTCCATTGATTGGCCGTCACTTATAGTGTAAGCAAGAAGAAAACGATCATTTTCTGTTTATAAACAAAAAATTCTACTTAGAAAATGCGGAAAATCGATCTATTCACCCATCAAACTGCGAAAGCTCACGCGCTTTGCGAAAATTGAGGCCAAATTAGCGATTCCAACACGTTCCTGCTCCATCGTATCACGATCGCGAATGGTTACGGTATTGTCTTCCAACGTTTGGTGATCGACCATCACACAAAATGGGGTTCCAATAGCATCTTGTCGGCGGTAGCGTTTCCCTGGAGAATCTTTTTCGTCGTACACGCAATTGAGATCGTATTTCAAGTCGTTGAGAATTTCACGCGCTTTTTCGGGTAATCCGTCCTTCTTCGTTAAGGGCATTATTGCCACTTTGTATGGTGCCAAAGCTGGTGGAAGTGATAATACCACACGGGTATCATTTTCCAATTGCTCTTCTTTGTAGGAAGAACTCAAGATTGCCAAAAACATCCGATCGACTCCAATGGAGGTTTCAATAACGTACGGCACATAGTTTTCATTCAGTTCAGGGTCAAAGTACTGTAATTTTTTCCCTGAATACGCTTCGTGTTGTTTCAGATCGTAGTCCGTTCGTGAGTGAATCCCTTCGAGTTCTTTGAAACCCATTGGGAAATCAAATTCAATATCGCAAGCGGCATTTGCATAGTGTGCCAACTTTATATGGTCGTGAAAACGGTAATTTTCCAATGGAATCCCAAGTGCTTTATGCCATTTGATACGTTCGGATTTCCAGAATTCGTACCATTTCATTTCTTCACCTGGACGCACAAAAAACTGCATTTCCATTTGTTCAAATTCACGCATTCGGAAAATAAACTGTCGTGCAACAATTTCATTTCTAAAGGCTTTTCCGATTTGTGCAATGCCAAACGGAATTTTCATTCGACCTGTTTT
The DNA here is from genome assembly GCA_041303175.1 of Crocinitomicaceae bacterium. Lineage (GTDB taxonomy): Bacteria > Bacteroidota > Bacteroidia > Flavobacteriales_D > Crocinitomicaceae > UBA4466. The sequence continues at coordinate 1,778 of JBFYPU010000305.1, forward strand.
CTGTACATTCAAGAAGTTTACGAAAATTCCTTGTGCCGTTTCTGGGCGCAAATAAATGGTAGACGCATCACCCGCAACAGAGCCCAATTCGGTCGAAAACATGAGGTTAAATTGACGCACTTCTGTCCAATTTTTGGTTCCAGAAATAGGGCACACAATTTCCAAATCCATGATTAGGTTATAGACGCCATCTAAGTCATTTTTGCCCAATGTTTCGCGCATTCGGTCTTCGATCTCAGCAATTTTCGCGACGTTGCGCAGTACATTTGGGTTGGTTGCGCGAAACTCCCCTTCGTTGAAGGCATCACCAAATCGTTTCAATCCTTTCTCGACCTCTTTATTGATTTTAATCCGAATTTTTTCGATTGCCTCCTCAATCAAGACATCTGCACGGTAGCGCTTTTTCGAATCTTTATTGTCGATCAATGGATCATTGAACGCATCAACGTGACCCGAAGCTTTCCATGTGGTTGGGTGCATAAAAATCGCCGAATCAATCCCAACAATGTTTTCATTCATCTGCACCATCGATTTCCACCAATAAGCTTTGATGTTGTTTTTCAACTCAGCTCCCAGTTGCCCGTAATCGTACGTTGCCGCTAAGCCGTCGTAAATTTCCGATGATGGAAACACAAAACCATATTCCTTCGCGTGAGAAATGATGTTCTTTAGATTGTCCTCTTTTTGTTGCATGGCGCAAAGATAAGGGAAGAAATGAAACTGGCTTTCTGAATGAAGTAGGAATTTTGTGTTGTTTCTGTTTAGGTGGTGATAAGCAATATCCCACTTGTTCCCTGCATTCAGTGACGATCGGATTCGGTGAAGGAGCGATTCATGACGCTCAGGAGTTTTTAATCAATATTCTATGCGCGAAGGGCCTAATTCCCGATCATCGGATCAGGCACTTCTTCCACGGATTCCTCCTCAATCTCTAGCGGTTCCGAAACACTTGCGTTGGTGTGCGAAAACAGCCAATTGTACATATCGTCCTTCCGAAATTCGATTTCCATCGCGCCGTGATTTGCACCTGGGATTTCTTTGTAAATCAAATTTTCACCGCCATTGCAGGCTTTAATAGCTTTTACAATGTTGCGGGATTCTGAGACAGGTACGGGTGCGTCTGCTGTTCCATGTTGAATCCAAAGAGGAACTTCTGACAGGTTGCAAGCGTCTTTCGAATTGCCACCGCCACACAATGCCACACCTGCTGCAATTTTGTCGCTGTGTTTACCAATAAAATGCAAGGTACCGTAACCACCCAAACTCATTCCACAAACATATACGCGGTTCGTATCCGTTTGGTATTGTTTCTGAACATCTTGGAGAAGGGTCAATAATTTGTCTGGATCCCAAGCGCCCGAAGCAACTTGCGGAGCGATCACAATCGCTGGAATTTTGCGACCTTTTTCAATTTCGTTGATAACACCATAACTTTTCACCTTATTCAAATCTGTGCCAGACAAACTTCTTCCGTGTAAAAAAATCAAAATCGGTGGATTCGAATTCAGAATGCTGTCACTCGGTAAATTGATCCAATAATTGTAACTCGATTTTCCGCGAACAGCACTCAACTGAGCATTCGAAGCGAAGCTTGCAAAAAGACAAAAAAGTGCGACTACGATTTTCATAAAATGAATTTTGGGCAAAAATAGGCATCAAACTCCGATTGAAGTTCCAAAATACGTTAAACTTGGATTATTAGACCGTTGGACCGTTGGACCGTTGGACCGCTGGGCCGTTGGACCGTTGGATCGTTGGATGCGCCCTTGCGGAGGTGGAGAGCTTGGTGCAGCCTCTTGCGTGAACGGACGAGCAACTGGAGCGACCTCCGGAAGCTCTAAGTGGTGAGCACTGTGTTCCGTATGAGGCAAGCAAACTCGGAGACAGAGAAAGTATTGGCGCCTAAAAAAAAAAGACTCTCGGATTGAAAAGAATAGGTGCTACTTTTCCTTAGATCACCGTCAACTTGCCCGAAAAGGCAGGTGTTTTCCCATTTGATTTCAGAACGAAGAGGTAAATACCACTCCCAAAATCGCTTCGATTCAAAGAAATGGATTGCTCGCTGGTTTGCAATTCTTTCACGATTTCTCCGCGTTCTGTAAAAAAAGTGATGGTGATCAATTCCTGATTTTCATTGTCGAAAATGAGCAAGGACTCATCCGCCAGTGGGTGCGGAGCGAGTACATAGTTTTCTTCACCTGTGTCGATTACTTCGGTGTTGACGGGATATGAAAACCCAATTCCACCCATACTAAGACGGTAATGGTTGGTTACATTCACAATGGGATTTGGATCCGTAAATTGATATTTCACGGTCTCTGTCGTGCTGCCACAAATGCCTTCAATACTCCCGATCTGCTCGTAATTGACCGCATCCAAGCTCCGTAAGACTTCGATGCCGTTGCAGGTGTTTCCTTGGGCCACCGACCATGTAAGCAGGACTTTTCCATTAAATTCGGTTGCGGATAGATTCAGAACGACGGTTTCATTTTGTGCATAAACTGGATTGAGATACCCCAAGAGAAGTGTAATCAAGATGAGTTGAAGTTGTTTCATGCTTATCTAACGAAGATTTGTGTAAATCCGTATGTGTTGCGATGAAAAATCTTAACGTTTGTTTCGATTTATAGCTAGGAATGTTTGGCGAGTCAGCGTACTTTTATCCATTATCATTTGGAGCATGCTATGAAGTTGTCAGCGCCGTTATCCGTAAGAAAACGAAGTCGAAAGGCGTATCGTTTGGCCAATCAATTGTTGTTTAGTTATTTGTTCTTGTTTCTCGGGAAAAAGGTCTTCGGAAAAAAGTACTACGAACATCGATTGGAGCGAACACACGCCAAAAATGCGAAGCGCGTAAGTGAGGCAATTGCGGAGTTGCAAGGACTTTTTACGAAAGCAGGGCAATTGATTTCTACGTTGTCGCACATCCTCCCAGATGCGTATATGGCGGCTCTGGAATCCCTGCAAGATGATGCGCCACAGTCACCGTTCGAAGAAACGAAGTCACTCATTGAATCGGAATTGAAGCAGCCGCTCGACGTGCTATTTGCTACATTTGAGACCACTCCCATTGCTTCGGCGTCTATTGGTCAGGTATATCGGGCTACGCTCCATTCAGGAGAATCGGTGGCGGTAAAAGTGCAGCATTCCCACATTGAAGAGCTCGCTGAGGTCGATTTGATGATCATCGAAAAATTGATCAAGCGGATTTCATATTTCGTGAAAATTCAAGGAATCGAGCACGTTTACGGTCAAGTTCGCATCATGATTCAAGAGGAGCTTGATTATGAGAAGGAAGCGAATTCAATGGGTTTGATCGCGCAAAACATTCAGCAAATTGAGGGCGTTCGAGTACCAGTAATTTTTCCCCAGCATTCTGCTAAGCGTGTGCTCACAACACAATTTGAAGTGGGTACCAAAATCACTAATACGGCACAGCTTGACGCTTGGAACGTTGATCGGTCCGCTCTCGGTGAAAAGTTGATACGTGTGTATCTGAAGATGATTTTGGAAGATGGGCTCTACCATGCCGATCCGCATCCAGGTAATCTATTGGTGACAGAGAGTGGTGAGCTGATTCTGCTCGATTTTGGTGCGGTTTCTCAACTTAGTGATGGGATGCGGAAAGAAATTCCTGTGCTGCTGCAAGCCATATTGAGAAAGGATGAAGCCAAGATTTTGGTCTCTTTAAAAAATTTGGGGTTCATTGGTTCAGATGCAGAATCGTCCAAAGTCGCGAAAAAACTCATTGCTGCCTTGAGTCAATTTTTGCAAAATGAAGTGAAATTTGAGTCGATCAATATCAAAGACATTAGCTTGGATGACATCAAAGGGAGCAGTATAGACAATTTGAGAAAGGAAATTGGATTGAAGGAACTCACAAAAATCATTCGGATTCCGAAGGAGTGGATTTTGCTCGATCGAACGTTTCAATTGCTGATTGGTACAAGTGCAACCTTGGCTCCAGAATTGAACCCAATGGATGTGATTCGCCCCTACATGAAGAAATTGGTGACGCAGGATGGCGGTGTTCGAAAAATGATTTTGGACGCGGTGAAACAGCAGCTGAAATCACTCTTGCAGCTTCCTGGCGAGTTGTCACTCTTTTTATCGAAAGCGAATCAAGGGGAGTTGGAGATCTTGATTCGAAAGGAGAATGACCGAAGTTATGCGTTGGGACAACAATTGATATTCACCGTTCTAGGCGTTTCGAGCATGGTTGGTTATCACCTCATGGACAAGTTGATCTATTTAATTGCAGCTTGTGTGTTTGGTGGTTTGCTCTTGCGTTCAGTTTGGATACATAAAAAGTAAATGCGATGAAACCAATTGAAACCCATGAAGACGTTAAGCTCCTGGTGCAGTCATTTTATGAGAAAGTAGTGATCGACGACCTGCTATCACCATTTTTCAAACACCTAAATTTTGATACGCATCTCCCACGAATGGTCGATTTCTGGGCGTTTGTATTGCTGGATCAAGCGGGCTACACAACTGATGTCACAAAAAAACATCTCCACATGCGGCTCGAACAAGCGCATTTTGATCGTTGGCTCGAGTTGTTTAACCTAACAGTGGATTCACTCTTTGTCGGTGATAAGGCTGAATTGGCGAAGCAACGTGCCTTTCTAGTGGGCTGGACCATTAAAAGTAAAATGTAGCCAAAAAAAAACGCTGCAACCAATGGTTACAGCGTTTTCAATGTATTTTCAGTTCTTATCGAACAACTTGAACATTTCCATGAATCACGAATTCGTCTGAATTCAAATCAAAATAGGTCATTTTCCAGAAATAGGTTCCTTCTTCCACTTCTTTCCCAGAAGCATCTTTTCCGTCCCAATTAATTTGTTGATCACCTGTTTCGAAAATCACATTCCCCCAACGATTTACGATTATCGTTGTTGCTTCTGTAACGCCATCCATGTACACAGGATGGAAAAGGGCATTGGTTCCGTCTGTGTTCGGAGTGAAAACATTTGGCATGACAATCGTTGCTTCACAATTCTCAAGGAAAATTCCAATGGTCGTTGCAGGTCCTTCGCAGCCATTCATCGATTGGGTTACGTAGTAATTCGTTGTTCCCTCGATATCCAAGGGTTGAAGTGTTGGGCCTGTGCCAAGTGTTGCAGTTAACGTTGGGTTGGAATACCATGTGAACGTTTGTCCTGAACCTGAGGCCACGAAAGGTGGAATCTCATTACTGGAAGAACAATACTCGCCACCAACCGGTGAAGCATTTGGAGCCAACGGATAGGCTGTCACAAAGATGATCATCGCATCAGTATTCACACATCCATTCGCATCTGTTCCGGTTACCGTGTATGTCGTAGATCCAACTGGCGGCGCGAATGGAGAGCCATTCGAAGCACCATTGTTCCACACATAAGTTGCGGCACCCGTACCAGAAAGTGTTGCTTGATCACCATCACAAATTGAAAGATCACCACCTGCGCTAACTGTTGGAAGTGGATTCACCGTAATCGTTTCTGTGCCAGCGGCTGTGTTGAGACAAATTGCATCCTGAACACCCACCAAAACATAGACGCCTGGCGCAGATCCAAGTGTGATTGGACTCGTTGGTGAAGTTACCGTTAGAGCTGCACCGTTCAACGTGTACGCCACTGTCCAAGGTCCTGTTCCTGTTGTTGTTACGGTTACTGGTGAAATCGCTGCTCCCGTACAATACGTTGCGCCACCAGAAATTCCAGTGATCGTCGGTAGTACAGGAGGAGTGAGCGTGAATGTTTCGCTACAACTCAACGAATCCGAGAAATAGATATTCATGGTAGTCGCTGAGCCATCGTTTGGAATTCCAGTGATTGTATAGTTGAAAACTGTGCTATCTGTAAACGGAAGGTTAAACGTTTGAGTATACGTTCCAGTACCATTCGTTGCTTCAACTTCAAGGGTTCCAGTTGTTGGACTGTACGAATATTCAAAGGTACCCGTCACATCAAAGACACCGCCTGGTTGACACACCACTGAACCATCAAATTGCATGATTGAACAACTGCATTGATTTACAAAGAGTGTTGATGTGTCAGTAGCTGTACATCCATTGAGCGTATTGTTTACGGATACTGTATACAATTGATCTAAAGTTGCACATGCCAAAGGTGTTGGGCTCGTTGGATCGTCCACGGTCCCTGTGCTCCAGTTGTAAAAAATAGCCGGTGAATTGCAAGAAACGACAACATTATCGAGACTCCAGTTATCGGAATTGTTAAGAGCAGTGAATAACGTTTGTCTCCATCTAAAAATGGTAGAAGTCGTTTGCGCTCCAACTGGCATTGTTTGAGAAAAACACTGTTGTGTGTTGTTTCCATCCCAAAGTGATTGTAAATATGTGAAAATAGGAATAAAGGTTACCCCTGCATCTATGGAATATTCCAAGATAACATCCTCACCGTTCTCGTTGTTGTCGCAAGAACCACCGCCCGAGGCTGTATTCCCCATGTACAGGCAGAAGTCAATGTTTCCACAATTCGTTGCGTCAATTGGAACAGTTTCCGCATACCGTTGCGCTCCTGGACCATTAAAATACAGGGAACTTCCTGTTGCGAGCCCGTCACAAATGGTTGCAGTAGTGCCACTTTGAATATCTCCCCACATAAAAGGATCAATTCCTCCTTCAAAATCATCAACTATTGATCCGTTTGTGCCGTTCAAGAATTCAACGACTAAGTCTGCACAATCACCACATTCTAAAGGGTTTGGATTGGCAACGATATCAACTTCCAAGGGATTCACATTGACCACAACTGAATCTAAACAAATGGTCGTACCATCGGTATAGGTGATATAGTAGGTTGTTGTGTCACTTGGCGATACAACTTGCTCGGCATCATCTGGGAAACCAGGAACTTGCGACCAATCATACCAGAAGTTACAATCAGTTGGGTAAATCGTAATGTTATCAATTCCCCAGTGATCAAAATCCGCTCCACTGACTATTTCTTGATCCCATTGAAAAATTGTACTCGTTGTCCATGCTGCTTGAGGAATAATGAAACAATAATTTGCCCAATTCAAGTAAGGTCCAGAATTTCCTCCGGGTCCTGGTTGGAAATAAAAAATGTCTACCCATGTAGCTCCTCCATCAATGGAATACTGGAAAAACACTCCCTCATTTGCCAAGTCTGGACCTTCACATGGAGCGGCCCCACTTTGGGTTGCCATATCAAAATCAAAACAAATCTGAGCACCACAAGAAACATCAAAAGGGACAGTTGTAAGTGTCCTGGGGGCTGGTACACCACCAAACCACAAAGCTGGCGTGCCGTCCAATGTAGGACCACAAGGATTACTATACTGGCCGTTTACTGAAGTCGTCCATCCAGCTCCCAACGAACCGCCATTAAAGTTTGTGGCTAACGCAGGTGCTGGAGCGAGACCAAGAGCACTGATGGTAACGGGTGTTCCGCAATCAATTGTAACTGTTGTAGGGGTCGTTGAAAGATTACACTGCGCAATCAGAGAAGGGGTAATTAATGTCCCTAAAATCGTTCCTAAAACTATTTTTAAAATTTTCATAACTAATAGAGTATAGTTTGTTTTGATTAGCGAACCGTTAATTCCACAAGTTCAAAATTTGTGAGCGATTGATCCGTCATTCCTGGCACGAGTTTTACGAAGTTTCCGAAAATGTATAACTCCTTATCTTCTTTGGAATTCCCTTGTCCTTCAATGGATTGACCAGCACTCAGTGTCAACGATTGCATGTATTCTTCATTATACAGATTCGCGCAGTTCCAGCACTCGCCATTTCGGAATTCTTTTGATCTCCAGGAAACCGTCACTTCCTGATCAGTCGTGTTGGTAAATCTAAACAACAACAAGTTCTGAGCGCGCATCGTTTCACTCTCACACAGTTTCATTCTGTATTCGATCTTTACGCCACTGAGCGTGGTATATTCTGTCCAGTCTTCAGATAAAACGATGTCATCAACTTGTGGAAGCGCAACTTGCGGAATCTCGCTCGATGCAAAACTGGATAGCGTGATGAAAAGTACGCCTGCTAGTAGTAAATTATTCATGTGTTAATTTATTTTTGTGTATTGAGAACCTCAAAGTTACAATAACTTAATTATTTAGTTAATCCATAGACGCCCATTTTATTGAATAAGTTGCAAGTCACGTCGAGTCTTGTTCAGAAATTCACAGATTGTTTCATTGTTGTAAAGAAACATGCTCCGATTGAATGGTATAATTGAGATAGGAACCTGCGTTTACATCGAAAATAGTCGGATTTTCTGAGGTTAAAAAAGCCACCTTAGAATTTGATGAACATTTCTCACGAATCTCGGGATGTCGGTGTAAATAGTCCTCTAAACTTTCGGCAACAATTTTACCTTGAGCGATAATTTTGACGTGCGGTGGTACAATGGATTCAATGAACGACTTCAGAATTGGATAGTGCGTGCAACCGAGCACAATTGTGTCGATAGTTGGATCCATTGCGAGAAGTTTTTTCACGTCCTTTTCGATAAATATGCGGCCAGCAGCTGTTTCGTGTTCGTTGTTTTCGATGAGTGGCACCCAGAGCGGACAAGCGTGTTGATGAACTCGGCATTCAGGATAAAATTTTCCTATTTCAATGGGATACGAATTGGAAAGTACGGTTCCTTGAGTGGCTAAAATGCCAATCGATTGCGTGCGCGTTACGGAGCCAATCATTTCGCTACTTGGGCGAATTACACCCAATACACGACGGTCGGGGGCAATTCGAGGAAGGTCATTTTGTTGAATGGTACGCAGCGCTTTTGCCGAAGCGGTATTGCACGCTAAAATGACGAGATGGCATCCGCGATCAAACAATTCCTGAACGGCCTGAAGGGTAAATTCATAGACTACGTCAAAGGAACGCGTTCCATAAGGCGCGCGGGCATTATCGCCTAGGTACAAGTAATCGTATTGCGGCAATTGCGTCCGCAGTTCATTGAGGATGGTTAAACCTCCATAGCCAGAATCAAAAACTCCAATGGGTCCCATGGGGTAAAGATAGTAAGTTAGATCATTAGATCATTAGATCATTGGATCGCCGATGTTCCTAATTGCCCGTAGTTGTTCGGATCACTTCTGTTGGAGGAGGAGTATTCGTTAAACTCAATACTTCAGCGATCACGAGTTTGGTAATATCGGTTCCGTTGCTGATCATCAAGACGCTGATATCCACGACATAATCGTATTTTTCACGATCGGAAACATTCTTCACGGCGAGGTTAAACTTTGCTAAAATCGGTTGATTCAACTCGCGAGAGTACGCGACTATTTCTTGCTGAAGGGTTTGCTCGCGCGCCTCGATCGCCATTTGTTTTTTATTGAGCTTTTCCTCTTCTATTTGGTTGAGAACAGGTGATCGACCCGATGCTAGCTCTTGGTACGCGCCAACAGATTTCTCAAATTCAGCAATCATGGCATCTAGCTCAGCCTTACCATTTGATTCGAACGCTCTTAATTGCGCTACGGCTTTGTCGTATTCCGGCATGGCTGCCAACACTTCTTGGGAGTTGAGGTGGGCCATTTTCGATTGTGCTGAAGACCAGCCACAAGCGAGAATAAACAAAGCTGTTAATGTGAAAAGTTTCATGGCGTTGAATGGAGTTGGTTTTGTTGTTTGGAGCAATTTAATTGGGCATTTTTTTTGGGAGCGGACAAAAAAATAGAGATCCTTTCGAATCCCTATTTCAAGTCTTTTCTTTTTTCAATTAGTTAGGCGTTGTAGCCGTCGTAGCTGCGCTTTCCAATTTCATGATTTCAGTAATCACGTCAGCTGTAATGTCTGGACCATTGTGAATCATAAGTGTGCTAACATCGAATACGTAATCGTATTTGTTACGGTCGGATACTGTTTTCACCGCTGTTTCTACTTTGTTCAAGATAGGAGAGTTTAATTCCTGAGAATAAACTTGCAATTCTTGTTGTAAAGACTGCTGTCTCTCCATCAACGCTTGTTCTTTTTTACCCAATTTCCCTTCTTCAATTTGCTGAAGTGTTGGAGAAAGTGATCCAGATTGAACTTTTTGCGTATACGTTGCGACTGCGGCATCAAAATCTGCTTTCATTGTTTGCAACTCGGCATATCCGTCTTTTTCAAACGTTTCCAATTTCTTCACAGCGTCTTTGTACGATGGCATTGCCTCCATGATTTTTTGAGAATCGAGATGAGCGATTTTCGACTGTGCGGAAGACCATCCAGCTCCCAAAACTACTAGTGCAATAAGTACTATTTTTTTCATTTTACTCTTTTTTATTGTTGTGTTCAAAACCTATGTCTTGAAGTATTAATGCTTACGCATTGGTTAATTTACATTTTTCAGTTTCCCTGAATCAATCATTTCCAGCTGATTCAAGCTCTTTTAACACCATGTCACTGATGTCGGTTTTTGGATCTGCGTAAACCAAATTACTTTGGTTGGCTTTATCGAACACCATTGTGTAGCTTCGTTTTGACGCGACTGCTTGCATGGCATCGTACACGCGGTCTTGAATGGGTTTGATCAATTCTTGACGTTTCGAGAAATAATCACCACTCACACCGAAGCGTGTTTTTTGCATTTCCATTGCTTCTGTTTCCAACGTTTCAATTTCCTCCAATCGTTTTTTTCTTTCTTCGGAAGGGAGAAGTACTTCTTCCCTGTCAAAGTTTTCTTGCTTTTGGCGGAGGATTTCGTACCGTTGTTCGATCTCCTTAGTCCATCGATCCGCTAATTTGTCCAGCTTATCTTTTGCTTCTGCGTATTCTGGCAACTTTGACAAAATATAATCAGAGTCGATGTATGCATACTTTTGACTAAAGGCAAACCCTGTGCCAAAAATGAACGTGAGCGCGAGAATGAGTGCTTTCATAAAAAATGTTTTTCTGCGAACGCGAAGTTAGCATATTTATTGCGAAGTTAAATCAATGCGTTTAGAGTTCTCCGAGATTCATTCCAATCGTGAAATTCAATTTAGAGTGGAAGCCTTGACGATCAATGGAGCTATCCGATGCGCCACCGTATCCCGATGACCATGGATCCAACTTATCGAAGCCCATTCCGTAATCCAAACCAAGCATTCCAAACATTGGCAAGAACACGCGAATTCCAATTCCGGCAGTTCGTTTGACATTGAATGGATTGAATCGCGCAAAGGATGGATACGTGTTACCGGCTTCCACGAATGCGAGGGCAAAGAATGTTGCTTGAGGATTCAAGGAGATCGGGTAGCGCAATTCCACGGTATATTTGGCGATGATTGGATCACCTCCATCCGAATTTAACGAATTGTCCTCGTAACCACGTAGTGCGATAATTTCCCGACCACCAATTTGATTGACGCCAGTTAAACCACTTCCACCTAATGTAAATCGATCAAAAGGTGTCAATCCTTTCGATGCGGTGTATGTTCCCATGAATCCAAAGCCGATTCGTGGCATCAAAATCAATTTCTTATCGGCAGTGAGTGGTAAATACCATTCTCCTGTGAACTTAATTTTATAATACTCCAAAAATTTGTAGCGTTCTTGATCCGTGAGATTCGAATAATCGTCCACATCATCAAAATAAGAATAGGGCAAGGTAGATTTCGCTGAAAAGCGCAAACTTGATCCGCCCTGTGGGTAGATAGGTGAACTCACTGAACTTCGTTGGAGACGATACGTTAAAGCAATATCGTTTGCGAAGCCATTTTCAAAAATTCCAATAAGTGCGTAATCTTTTACGTCATA
>JBFYPU010000306.1:0-5896 GCA_041303175.1 Crocinitomicaceae bacterium
AGATATAATCAAGATACGTTTCGGTGCTCGTGCATCCATTTATTGAGGTTGACGTTAAGGTGACATCGAATAATCCTGCATTTGGAAGAACGGTGGAAACCGATCCACAACCAGTTAATTCCACTCCATTGCTCAAGGTCCAAAGACACACATCAGAGTTACTTCCAATATTGGTGAACGTGACTAAGAGCGGTGCACAACCCGATGTCACATCCGCTGTAAAGGATACTATGGGAGCTGACTCTAGCGAAACAGTGATGTCATCCGAATTGACACAACCATTCGCATCAGTTCCAGTCACTACATACGTCGAATTGTTCAAAGGCGCAAACGCCTGACCATTCATAACCCCTGAACTCCAAACATAATTCACCGCACCCGAACCACTCAGAATGATTGATTCACCCTCGCAGATCGTCACATCATTTCCTGCAAAAACTTGGGGAAGTGGCAACAAATTCAACGTGACCTCAGAAATGCTATCACAACCAGAGGTAGTCGGGAAGGTTTGAGAATAGATGCCAGCGACATTTTCCGAGTTGCCATGAATCGTCACCGCGTCACCTACACAAATGCTTACCGAACTTGTATAAACGGAGCCATTATCCTCTACAAGCGGGAACACAGCTGATGTCGCTGAACACCCAGTTGCGTCGGTAACCGTTACCGTGATTGGATTGTTGGCAACGGTTGCGTTAATTGAGGGACCGGTTGCTCCAGTCGACCAGAGATAAGAAGCAAAGGCAACAGAAGTCGACAAGGTAGAAAAGGTCCCCGTGCAATACTGGCTCGCACCAATAATTACAGGGCTTGGCGTTGGATTCACTGTAAGTATAGCAGTTACTTGACAATTGTTGTTATCCATATACGTAATCACCGATGTTCCAGCCGATACACCCGTAACCAACCCACCGTTCGTGATTGAAGCAACAGCTCCATTGGAACTCACCCACGGAAGAAATGGATGCACCGTTCCAGAACCCGTTAACTGACTTGTTGATCCCGAACAAATTGTCAAAGTACCCGCAATCGTTGGTGTAGGATTCACCGTCACAGGAATCATCAAATTTGAACCTGTTGGACAGCCTAAGATACTCGGCGTAACTGTGTAATTGACAACTTGAGGTACACCTGAAAGATTCGTTAGGGTTTGTGCAATAGACGCGCCCGATTGTGCCGTAGTGCTTTCCCCGCTTACATTGGGATTATCTGTAGCACTCCAAGTATAAGTTGTTCCTGGGGCTGAACTTGAGAGTGAAATGGCCGTTGTTGATCCGGAACAAACACTCGCAGGATTCGGTGAAAAACTCGCTACGGGAAAAGAACAGGTGCACGAAAGATTGACAGTATTGGTCAACATTTCCACATTGCAGACCCGTTGGTTTTGATTTGCACCTCCAGAACCAGCGGTAAATCCCCAATTGACAGACGAAGGATTTACGAAGTTCGTCCGAATATCTCCATTGTAAGTCGTCACTAGATTGCCATCGAAATAGACCGCATATTGAAGGTTAGCCACATCCCAAACAATACAAATATCATGAACAAGACCGTCCGTTACATTTGCGCTGCTCGGCAACAAACAACTCGGTCCAGCCAAGGTTCCACCAACCGTTTGATTACCATCCACAAGGATCGTCGCATGATCGCAAGCCACATCGTTGATGGTACCCAACGCTGGTACGCCAACATTCCAAAAATCGGTTACATTGTTCCAAATATCAAATTCCACGACCACCGACGGATCAATGTTGCAGCTTCCAGCAGGAATGCAACCTGTCAAATTGCCATACGAATAGCCCAACCCACCTCCTTCGCCACCAAGAACACTCGGTACACCAACCGTTTGAAGGACGAAAGCAATTCCGTCACCTGAATTAAATACATCAAAATTGGCCTCAAATGACACCTTGAATGACTGATTCAAATTGATCGGATCACACATCCACATCCCTCCAGCATCGAAGGTGTTTTGGGTCAACGAAACGCAACTTCCATTGGCTATAGCCGTACCTTTAAGCTTATAACCGTTGGCTATACAAGTTGTTGCACCTCCTCCAGAATTCACGAGCGCCCCCCCGTTAACCGTAACATTTTGACTTAAGCCTCTTAACAATAACAGCGTAAACAGGATGGATGTAAAAAATTTTGAGAAGCTCATTCGTTGGACTTTATCAGCTAAAGATATAAAAAATACTCTTATAGTATATACTACAATAACCAAATTATTCAATCGTGAAGCCAATCCATCATTCTCTTTGACAATTCATCCAAATCGTTGCGAAATATATCTTTTTGGAGAGCATGTTTCTTGCAATTGTGGCGAAATACGTTCCATTTTATATTCATTCCACACGCGATAATCTGTGCTGTGATTCGGCCATTTGCATATTTACCCAGGAACGCTTAACTTTAACCTGAATAATATTGGTAAGGAAATTGGTAAGACTATTTACAGATAGTAACAAAGTTCAGCGATCTACGTTATGAAGAATATGAAAAGATTCATCCTTTTAGTTCTTATTTCCATGAGTTTGGGCGTAACAGCGCAAACCTACGATATAGCGCGCGCCGAAACGCGCTTGTTTTCACTTTTGGAAACCCTGCGTAACTCTGCGACGGACGCCGATAAATCGTCCAATAATTCAGCCTTCAAAACCGAATTGAAAGAAGTATTGAAACACACCGAATCCTTCGATCATCCCTTTACGACATTGAATTCTGTGGGCTTCATCAACAGTAGCGACAAGCTCGTTCGCATCGTCAACTGGAACGTGGAACAAGATGATAAATCACAACGTTATTTTGGCTTTGTTCAACACTATGATAAACGCGGAAATATTCTCGAAGTCACTGAATTAGTGGAAGACGTATTTGGTTTAGCTCAACCAGACGACATCGTTGACGCTTCTAGCTGGTATGGAGCACTTTATTACAAAATAATCCCAGTAAAAAAAGGAAGTCGAACCATTTACACCGTTTTAGGTTGGGACGGAAATTCCACCGTGAGTAACATTAAATTGGTGGATGCCATGTACATCAACGGAAGCTCCGTAAAATTCGGATCGCCTATTTTCAAAGTGGGTAAAGAAATCAAAAAGCGTCTCTTCTACGAGCATTCAGAAGAAGTTACCATGGTCTTGCGTTATGAAGACGATCGAAAGCGCATCATGATGGATCACTTGTCTCCAGAGTCACCAAGTTTGAAGGGCTATTATTCATTTTATGTTCCAGATTTGTCCTACGACGCCTTGAAATATGAAGATTCAAAATGGGTCTTACACGAAGACGTTATAGGTGTTAACGACTCTAAGGAATCGGATGAAATAACTGTTTACACGAAAGATCCAAAGTCGGACAAACTCGTTAGACGAAAACTCAAGAATGATTGGGAAGATCCAAGTGACGCTGCTGCGCCTGCTGGCGGGAATGAGCACGTTGCAGCCTCACCTGAAGAATCGGCTAAATCCGAAAAATCCGACGAACCTAAAATAAAAGCACCGAAAGGAGACAAGAAGGACAAACGTGACCCATCTGAGCTTTCCATCTATGATGGCATCAAGAAGAGCAAACGAAAAAAACGTTCGAATTAAGTCATAGAAATGCATGTCTGCGTTCACAAAATCATGTGAACAACCTTTAGGAAAAAATTATTTTTGCTCGAACGAATTGATTACATTTACCTAAATCGCTGCTTATGAGTACTAATTTATACATGGTTCCTTACGACTTTACACCGACAAGTCACAAGGCTTTGGAATATGCATTGCACATTGGGCAACACGTTCACACCGAAATTAAGCTCCTGCACCTCGCTACAGATAAAGCAAAAGGCATGGCAATGAAATCAAAACTTGAAGAAGTTCGTGATTCTATTGTTGCACCACCCGGTGTTACAATCACATCCTTGGTGAAAGTTGGAAATATTTTCAGCGATATAGGCAAAATTGCTAAAGAAGAACGAGCTCAATTGATCATTATGGGGACCCATGGGAAACGTGGGCTTCAGCGATTATTTGGCAGCTTCGCCATGAAAGTGATCGTAAGTGCAGACTGTCCGTTCTTGGTGGTTCAAAACAGCACCCAATTGAAAACGATCAAAAAAATAGCGGTTCCGATTGATTTGACGAAAGAAAGTTTGCAAATCACCAAAATCGCTGGTGATATGGCACGTATTTTAAACGCTGGCTTGCATGTGGTGGCTGAACAACAAACAGATCAAATCCTTAGTACACGCTTGAAAAACAGACTTTCAATTGTGAAACAGCAATACGAAGAATTGGGCATTGAGCCTGAAATTGGCATTGTTAAAAAAAGTGGAGGCTATCGGAAAAAAGTCATGCGCTATGCTAAAGCGAATGAGATTGACATGATTGCATTGGCCTACCATTCCGAGAGTTTATTCCCACAATTTGATAACTTTGCACAAGGACTTATCACGAATCGACCTGGGCTTCCCGTGCTCGTCATCAATTCAAAACTAGCGTCCTCCTTATATTTTTAGAGACTTATGAACATTGGCGAAGTCAATCACCTTGTAGTTTTACGATTCACTTCCGTTGGTGCATACCTCGCTGATGAAGCTGGAAACGACGTACTTCTTCCGAATAAATACATCACAGAAGACATGGCGGTTGACGACATGTTGGACGTCTTTGTTTACCGCGATTCGGAAGATCGTGTTGTTGCAACAACAGAACAACCTTTAATTGAACTGAATGGGTTTAGTTACCTAAAAGTCAAAGAAGTGAATGCTTTTGGTGCTTTCGCAGATTGGGGATTGGAAAAAGACCTAATGATTCCATTCAAAGAGCAAAACAAGAAGCTCGAAGAAGGAATGAACTACCTCACTACACTCCGGCTGGACGCTGCGACAGATCGCGTTTATGGTTCAACCAAAACGAATCGTTATTTGGAAGATTGTTTCCATCCTATTGATCGCACCAAGCCTGTGGATTTAATGATTTGTGAAACAACTGACTTGGGCGTTAAGGTAATTGTGGATAACATTTATTCCGGCTTGATCTATCACAACGACATCAGCAGAATGTTGAAACGCGGCGAGCGCACCACAGGTTTTGTCTACAACGTTCGTGAAGACGGCAAATTGGACGTGCGCTTGGATCCTGTTGGCGACGTAAAAATCTCAGAATCTGCCGAGCGCCTCTTATCCATTTTAAAAGTTAAAAAGCACCTAGCTATCCATGACAAAAGTGCACCCGAAGACGTAAGAAAAGCCGTTGGAATGAGTAAAAAAACCTTTAAGCAAGCAGTTGGATCGCTGTATAAAGAACGATTGATTTTGCTTGAAGCAGATGGAATTCGAATTGTGGAGTGAAAATTTGAGTTAAGTCAAATAAACCTTACCTACAACGACAACATCTCCTTAAATCGTATCGCTTGCCGACGGGAAATATCAATCTTTTCCCCAGTCTTCAACTCCACTTGCAATCCACCATTGAACCAGTTTTCGATATGCTCCACGAATTCCAAGTTGATCATGAATTTCCGATTGGCACGAAAAAAATAGGCAGGATCGAGCCGTTCCTCGAAACTATTGAGTGAACGAAGGATGAGCGGACGATTTGAACCAAAATGCACCTTCACATAATTGCCATCCGACTCGAGCAAGCGCACCTCTGCCAACTTGATAAAAAAGCACTTTTCTCCATCCTTAATGAACACACGATCATTCAACGAAAGAACCCGATCCCCACGGATCGACTTTGAGCCATGCGACGATTCAAAATCAGCATCCTCCTTCAATCGCAATTTCTCAATGGTCTCTGCCAAGCGATCTGGATCAATCGGCTTTAGAAGGTAATCCAACGCGTTCACTTCGAACGCCTTCAACGCAAACTCATCATACGCCGTCACAAAAATCACATATGGAATC
>JBFYPU010000307.1:0-4844 GCA_041303175.1 Crocinitomicaceae bacterium
ATGTTTTGTTGCTTTTGGGCGGTATGGAAAATTCCTCTAAATAATTGCCACCGTTCCTCGATGTGGTTTTTATCGAACGATTCCAGGTGCTTTTGTATGACGGACTTTTGAAACAATGCCATTTATGTAATTTTCTTTATGCGATACAAATTCATTCAACGGTTGGTAGGCGACTGGTTAGACTCCACCTCCCGAAGATAGAAAGATAATCGACATCACCAAGGATCAAGGAGTCATTCGTAGCTGTAAATCGTGATTCCCGAAGGCACGGGCTCGGAATTCCGCATCGGGTTTCTATTCTTGCCTTCGACAGCATTTCGACTGGCTCTATGTAGCACCTCAGGCTGCGGCTTGATCAACTTTACGGTGGCTGCGGCTTGATCAACTATACGGAGGCTGAGCCTGTCGAAGCCCCGTATTCAGTGTAATTTCTTGCTAATTCGGGTAATATTTCAGAATGACCTTTTATCAGCGCTTCTTTCTTTTTTCTACTCCACCCCTGCACTTGCTTCTCTCGATAAAACGCTACGTCAATTCGATCATATTCTTCATAATAAACCAGCTCCACAGGAAAATGTTTCTTTGTGTGCTTTGCACCTTCACCAGACTGATGTTGTGCAATTCTTCTCTTAAGATTAATTGTGCTACCGGTGTAATAACTGTTATCAGCGCACTTCAATATGTACATATATCCTTTCATATTTATATTTTAAAACGGGGCTTCGAGAGCCTCAGCCGCCGTTGGGTCTAGTCGATGGCTGAGGCTCTCGAATCGATGGCTGAGGCTCTCGAAGCCACCGCTGTACTTTTCAATCCTTCTCTCTAAGATAAAAAGATAATCAACACCATCAACATCAAGGAGTCCTTCGTAGCAGTTTCAGGGCGAGTCACATCGAATATCAAGATTTTCAGTGCGAATATAAATTTCGATTCCCTCATCCTACTCATTCAAATTATTTTCGCTTATCATAAAACTGAAAATGTCATGAAAAATTTAATTTTTACGCTATTATCTATTGCCATAAGCATTTGTTCAAACAACCTTTTTGGACAAACTATTTCTACTGTCTGGACAAAAAAAATGGGTTCGACCAGTAATGAAAGTATTCTTGCCATTAAAACTGATTTATCAGGGAATCAATATGTTGCAGGATACTTTAGTGGAACTGTTGATTTTGATCCAGGTGCAGGGGTAACAAATTTAACCTCAGCAGGATCTTATGACATATTTATCGCAAAGTACGATTCAGAAGGAAGTCTTGTTTGGGCGAAGAGAATTGGCAGTTCCACTGGCAATGATGTTGCATGGGGATTAGCATTAGATGCGTCCAATAATGTGCATGTTACAGGATATTTTAATGGAGTCGCTGATTTTGATCCAGGCGCTGGAACATCAAATATGAGTTCTGCGGGCCTAGATATTTTTGTTTTAAAGTTGGATACAAATGGAAATTTCATTTGGTCCAGAAAAATGGGAGGTACTGATCTAGATCAAGCGTATGATATTGCCGTAGATGGGTCTGGAAACGTCTACACTACAGGTTATTTCACAAATAGCGCTGACTTTGATCCAGGAGCAGGGTCAACTATTTTAACAGTGGGAAGCTTGTCTGTCGAGGCGGCATTTATAAGCGTATTGAATTCCTCAGGAAATTTTGTTGCTGCAAAACAAATTACAGGAACTGACGCCTTCACAAGAGGCTTAAGAATTCGACTCGATGCTTCAAATAATGTTTATCTGTGTGGGTATTTTGGTGGTACGGTAGATTTTGATCCAAACGCTGGAATTGTTAATATGACATCTACGGGTTCTGAGAATGCCTACGTAATGAAATTGAACTCAAGTCTTAATTATGTTTGGGCTAAGAGAACGGGTGGTACCGCAGAAACCCGAGCAAACGGAATGGACCTAGATGGCTCCGGAAATGTTATTGTTACTGGTCAATATATAGGAACTGTAGACTTCGATCCGGGAGCAGGAACGACCAATCTTACATCCGTGAACAGCAATGATATTTATGTTCAAAAACTGGATGCATCGGGTAATTTTAGTTGGGCGAGATCCATGGGAGGAACAATGGATAATTACGGTTTATCCGTAAAGGTTGATCAGAATAATGAAATCTATGTTGCTGGACAATTTTCTGGAACAGTTGATTTTGATCCAGGAGCAGGAACAACTAATCTTTCTGCAACAGGATCTTTTGATCTTTTCGTTACTAAACTGAATACAAGTGGAAACTTTATTTTAGCTCGGAAAATTGGTGGTAGCGGTGTTGATTACCTAAATAACATTACGACCTTGGGAGCGAGTCAGATATTTATTGGTGGTTACTTTGAGGGAACCGTTGATTTTGATATTAATGCAGGAGTATCTAATTTAAGCTCCTCTGGAGCTCGAGATATTTTCCTGACTAAATGGGATTTTTGCACCATACCTCCATCAACTCCAGGCTCAATAAGTGGCAGTTCCTCTTTATGTGCAGGATCAAGTTCTTCGTATAGTGTTACAGCAGTAGCTGGCGCTACAACTTACAATTGGACCTTACCAGCTGGTTGGTCAGGTGCGTCTGCAAATACATCTATAACTGGAACATCAGGTAGCAGTGGAACAATTACACTTTCGGCTTCAAATGGCTGCGGTAGTTCTGGCATTGTTAGTTTTCCGGTCACAGTGCTAACCATCCCATCTACTCCGGGAACAATATCAGGGAACGCTAATGTTTGTCTCGGATCTTCATCTGCATATTCTGTTTCATCGGTTCCTGGGGCGACATCCTATGTCTGGACTTTACCTGTTGGTTGGACAGGATCGTCCACAACAGCAACGATAAATGGTACGGTAAATTCTAGTGGCACTGTAACGGTAGCAGCATCAAATACATGTGGGACATCAGGAGTGTCTTCTTTTCCGGTTTCAATTTTGACAACGCCATCTACCCCGGGATCAATTTCAGGTAATACAACCGTTTGTTCAGCAACAAGTGAAAACTATACCATTGCAAATGTTCTTGGAGCTACTTCGTATAATTGGACAATGCCGGCAGGATGGTCAGGGTCATCATCAACGACTGCTATTTCCAGTGTTGCAGGCTCTAGCGGTACAATTACCGTTTCAGCTTCTAATGCTTGTGGAACTTCTGGTACAGCGAGTTTGCCCATTACTGTAAATACCATTCCTGCCTCACCAGCAATGATAAATGGAATCAACCCTATTTGTGAAGGTGCATCAACTGCTTATGCTGTTGCACCTGTATCAGGAGCTACTTCCTATTTCTGGACACTTCCAGTAGGTTGGTCAGGAACATCGACAACTGAATCTGTCGTTGCTACGGCAGGAACAAGTGGAGGTGCAATAACCGTATCGTCAACGAATCAGTGTGGTTCATCCACGCCTGCATCAATGAGCGTAACCGTGAACCAGATCCCAACAATAACGGGAAGTACTGTGACGATTTGTGCAGGCGAGTCCGCTACTTTAACGGCAAGCACTAATTTCGGTACAATCGAATGGTTTGATACACCCACAGGTGGGACTTCGTTAGGCAGTGGGACGTCATTTACAACAGGTGCACTCACGAGTTCCACTACGTATTATGTAGAGGGGAATAACAACTCATGTTTGAATGATCCGCGTTTTGCCATCAATGTAAACGTAAATCAACTACCAACCGTGACAGGAAGTAGCGTGACAATTTGTGCAGGCGAGTCGGCTAATTTAGCGGCAAGCACAGATCTCGGCACCCTAGAGTGGTTCAATACACCAACTGGCGGTACTTCGTTAGGCAGTGGGACGTCATTTTCAACAGGCGCACTCACGAGTTCTACCACGTATTATGTAGAGGGAAATAACAACTCATGCCTGACTGACCCGCGTTTTGCAATTGATGTCACCGTCGATCAACTACCGACCGTTACAGGAAGTAACGTGACGATTTGTGCAGGCGAATCGGCTAATTTAAGCGCAAGCACTGATCTCGGTACCCTAGAGTGGTTCAATACACCAACAGGCGGTACTTCGTTAGGCAGTGGTACCTCCTATTCAACTGGAATTTTGACAGGCTCCGCCGTATTTTATGTGGAGGCGAATAACAACGGATGCTTCAATGACCCACGTTTTGCCGTAAATGTGACGGTAAATGCAATGCCAAACATCAATTTAAATCCGGGAGGAGGTGCAATTGCTTCGCTTCAAGACAATGCAACAAGCTATCAGTGGATCGATTGCAACAATTCAAACGCTGCGATCCCGAATGAAACAGCTCAGATCCTTCAACTCACGCAAATTGGAAGTTATGCGGTGATTATCGACTTGAATGGATGCGTTGATACCAGTGCTTGCGAAATCATCACATCGATTGGACTGGAAGAAGTTGCGTTATCAACCATTACGCTCTATCCAAACCCTTCATCAACAGACTTCACGGTTAAATCGGAAAAAGGAATTTCAACCATTTCTGTGTACAGTGTGAGCGGTGAATTGGTGCAACATGTTGAATGCAATGGAGTTACATTGATGGAATTACAACCCAATGTGAATCCTGGTGTCTATATGGTGAACGTGATCGATTCAGAAACTCAGTTGCACGTCCTTCAATGGATCAAGCTTTAAGTAGCAATCAGTCGATTGTAGTGTTTGAAAATCCCACTCGAAAGGTGGGATTTTCGCGTTTTTAGGGAAATTGTGTGGGAGGGAAAAGCCTTGATTTCATAAATTTCAATGAACCTCATTTCTTGGCTCAATTATTGCGAATTTTCGGCAAAACCCATAAATCTGAATGTCATGAAACAACTTTTACTCTCAATTATCTGCATGCTGCCCTTTTTTCAATTCGCACAGATTG
>JBFYPU010000308.1:0-16309 GCA_041303175.1 Crocinitomicaceae bacterium
GTTGTTGGCCCAGCGAATGCACTTTGGGGTGGCGATGACCGAAAAAACACAGGTGGTTTTGGAGGACATCCCTTGGCATTCGTTGCTGACCGAGTGTTCGCTGGCGGCGGAGGCGGTGCTGGAGATCAAGACAGTGGACAAGGTGGCGCAGGAGGTAATGGCGGTGGAATTATATTTGTACAGGTTTATGGTGCAACGACAGGTACCGGTCTGATGGACGCTCAAGGTACCGCAGGTCAAAATACAAACCCATTGAATCTAGCGCCTACTGGTGGAAACCCACGACGAGGAGTAGACGGTGCAGGTGGTGGTGGTGGTGGTGGTTCCATCCACATTGAAAATATTACGGGAATTCCAGCATCAATTACCCTCAATGTTCGAGGAGGAAACGGCGGAAATCAAAATATATCCCTTCTCAACGTGAGCCCATTGCCACCACTAGTGAGTGAGGCTGGAGGCCCAGGTGGATCTGGATCAGGTGGACTCATTCGTGTTGGATCAGGAACGCCAACGCGAATTTTTGCTGGTGGTACGCCTGGGGTGACAAACTCAGCTCACATGGTGAATTTCCCTCCAAACGGAGCAACAGCTGGTAGTAATGGTTTTTCGCCTTATCCAATCAATCCTACCTATAATATTCTTACAACCAATCAGACTATTTGCGCTGGAGCAACAGTTACGCTTACCGCAACAAGACCAAGTGTTGGAACCGGGAATCCTTTAACATCAACCTTCAATTGGTACACAACCATGGTGGGTGGAACTTCTATTTTCACTGGAGCGTCTTTTACCACACCAGCGTTGTTTGCAACCACAACATATTGGGTCGGTGTTTGTCCTGGGTCGTTTAGAACCCCTGTTACTGTAACAGTAACACCACTTTCCAATGCGAGTTTCAGTTATACGGGTTCACCATTTTGTGCAAACGGAGTCGATCCTACACCCACAATAACAGGACTCGCTGGTGGAACGTTTTCCAGCACGGTAGGACTTGTTATCAATGCTTCAACGGGCATAATTGATTTGAGCGCATCAACACCAGGAACGTACGTGGTCACCTATGTAACGCCCGGCCCATGTGCTGGTACGAGTACACAATCGGTCACGATTTCAGCGGTCCCAAGTGCTGCATTTACCTATCCCTCGGCATCCTATTGCGTCAACCAAGTTGATCCTTTGCCAACCATCACGGGTGCTGCAGGCGGAACGTTTACGAGTACGGCTGGTTTAATTATCAACGCCTCAACCGGACTCATTGACTTAAGTGCATCCACGCCAGGTGGTTATGTGATTACCTATACGACTGCCGCACCTTGCCCGAATTCTGCGACCTTCGCAATGACCATTACAACCGTGTCGAATGCGAATTTCAATTATTCAGCGGCGAGCTATTGTATTTCTGGAACTGATCCAACACCAACCATTACAGGGGTTGCAGGTGGAACATTTTCTAGCACAGCAGGATTATCAATCAATGCGGCAACAGGAACCATCGATGTAAGCGCATCCACACCTGCAACGTATACAGTGACGTACAGCGTTGGAGGTGCTTGCCCAAATTCAAGTACCCAATCTGTGACCATCACTGCTCTTGATAATGCTGGATTCAACTATTCTGCTGCTTCTTATTGTGTAAATGCAGTCGATCCAACTCCCACCATTACAGGTGTTGCGGGAGGAACCTTCTCAAGCACAGCGGGCTTGGTGATCAACGCGGGCACAGGAACAATTGACGTGAGTGCATCCACTCCAGGTTTATACACAGTGACGTATACCACAAGTGGTGCATGTTCCAATTCTTCCAATGTTTCTGTGACAATCGTTGCTTTGGCCAATGCAGGATTCAATTATTCCGCAGCAGCTTATTGTGTCAATGCCTCAGATCCAACTCCAACAATCACAGGTGTGGCTGGTGGAACATTCTCAAGCACGGGCGGTCTTTCGATCAACGCATCAACTGGTGCAATCGACGTCAGTGCTTCGACCCCTGGAACGTATACGGTTACCTACACAACAGGTGGAACTTGTTCCAATTCAAGCACACAATCCGTTACAATTAATGCATTGGACAATGCTGGATTCACCTACGCTGCTTCTTCTTATTGTGTGAATGCAATCGATCCAACACCAACAATCACAGGTCTGGCAGGAGGAACATTCTCCAGTACAGCTGGTTTGGTAGTCAACGCTTCAACCGGAGCAATTGATGTGAGCGCATCAACGCCTGGTGCATACACAGTAACGTACACGACAAGTGGAACCTGTCCAAATTCGGCAACGTTCGCATTAACGATTGTTGCGCTTGACAATGCTGGGTTTAGTTATGCTGCTGCGAGCTATTGTGTGAATGCTATCGATCCAACACCAACAATCACTGGGCTAGCGGGTGGAACATTCTCCAGTGCAGCTGGACTTTCGATCAATGCTTCAACAGGGGTAATTGATGTGAGTGCTTCAACACCGGGTTCATATACGGTAACGTATACCACAGCTGGAACTTGCCCCAATTCAAGTACCTTTAATGTGACCATAAACCCGCTAGACAATGCTGGATTCAACTATTCTTCTCCAAGTTATTGTGTCTCTGGACTTGATCCAACACCAACAATCACAGGTCTGGCTGGAGGAACATTCTCTAGTACTGCAGGTTTGTCAATCAATGCTTCAACAGGAGTAATTGACGTGAGTGCATCTACACCGGGTGCATATACAGTTACGTATACAACTTCTGGAGCGTGTCCGAATTCAAGCACCTTTGCTGTGGCCATTACCGCCTTGGATAATGCGAGTTTCTCCTACGGAGCGGCGGCTTATTGTACCAATGCAGTAGATCCAACTCCAACGTTGACGGGTGTTCCAGGCGGAACCTATACCAGTACAGCTGGACTTGTGATCAATGCAGCGACAGGGGTAATTGATGTGAGTGCTTCCACACCAGGAGCATATACAGTAACGTATGCAACAACTGGAACGTGTGCCAATTCATCGAATGTGCCGGTAACAATTAATGCGATGGACAATGCTTCATTTAATTATGGTGCAGCGTCCTATTGTGTGAATGCAGTCGATCCAACACCAACAATTACAGGACTGGCTGGTGGAACGTTCTCTAGCACTCCAGGCCTTGTCATCAACGCAACTACCGGAGTCATTGATGTGAGTGCTTCGACTGCAGGAGCGTACGTTGTAACGTATACGACCAACGGAACATGTCCAAATTCAAGTACAGTTAACGTGACGATCAATGCACTCGATAATGCAGGATTCAGTTATGCGTTGGCAAGTTACTGTTTGGCGCAAGCCGATCCAACGCCAACCATCACAGGTTTAGCAGGCGGTACATTCTCAAGCACTGCGGGTCTATCATTGAACGCATCCACGGGAACAATTGATTTGAGTGCATCGACACCAGGAGCATACGTTATTACCTATACCACGAATGGACCTTGTCCAAATTCGGCTACGTTTGCATTGGCTGTTACAGCTTTGGATAATGCTTCATTTAACTACGCTTCAGCATCTTATTGTGTGAACGCTGTTGATCCAACGCCAACCATCACAGGTGTTCCAGGTGGTACATTCTCAAGTACAGCAGGTCTTTCGATCAATGCTACAACAGGAACGATTGATGTGAGCGCATCAACTCCAGGGCTGTATACGGTAACGTATTCAACGATTGGAATCTGTGCCAATTCATCGAATGTACCTGTTACGATTACAGCACTTGACAATGCAGGATTTAATTATTCTGCAGCAAGTTATTGTGTCAACGCAGTTGATCCAACCCCAACCATCACAGGCTTAACGGGTGGAACATTTTCTAGCACAGCAGGTCTTGTGATCAATGCTTCAACAGGTGCCATTGATGTGAGTGCATCAACTCCTGCGACATATGTTGTGACCTATACAACCGCGGGGGCATGCCCGAATTCAAGCACGGTGAACGTCACAATCAATGCGTTGGATAATGCTAGTTTTAACTATGGAGCTACCTCATATTGTGTGAATGCGGTTGATCCTTCACCAATCATTACTGGATTAGCTGGAGGAACATTCTCTAGTACTGCTGGATTATCGATCAATGCAACAACGGGAGTGATTGACGTGAGTGCTTCAACTCCAAATACCTATACTGTCACGTATACAACGGCTGGATCCTGTCCAAATTCGAGTACATTCTCAGTGACCATTCAAGCGCTGGACAATGCTGGATTCAATTATTCGGCTGCGGCATATTGTGTGAATGGCGTTGATCCAACACCAACAATTACTGGTTTGGCAGGTGGAACGTTCTCTAGCACTGCCGGACTCGTGATTAATGCTTCTACGGGAGTCATTGATGTGAGCGCTTCGACACCCGCAACATACGTAATCACCTATACAACTGCAGGAACCTGTCCAAATTCGGCAACAGTTAACGTTACCATCAATGCCTTGGATAACGCAGGGTTTAATTTTGTTGCAGCTGCATATTGTGTGAATGCTGTTGATCCTTCTCCAACCATTACAGGTCTTGCAGGTGGAACATTCTCTAGTACAGCAGGTCTTGTGATCAATGCTTCAACAGGAGTGATCGATGTAAGCGCATCCACTCCAGGTAGTTATGTGATTACGTATACAACGGCAGGAACATGTCCAAATTCAGCAACCGACAATGTTACCATTAATGCACTTGACAATGCAGGTTTCAATTATTCGGCAGCTTCTTATTGTATTTCTGGTACAGATCCAACACCAACCTTAACTGGTTTGGCAGGTGGTACTTTCTCTAGCACAGCAGGTCTTGTTATAAATGCTACCACAGGTGTAATTGACGTGAGTGCTTCAACGATTGCGTCCTATGTCGTTACGTATACAACAGCTGGAACCTGTCCAAATTCAAGTACTTTCGCTGTGAGCATCACCGCATTGGATAATGCCAATTTCGCTTATGGCGCGGCTGCTTATTGTGTGAATGCGATTGATCCAACACCAACCATTACCGGTGTTGTAGGTGGAACATTCTCTAGCACAGCAGGTCTTGTGATCAATGCTTCAACAGGTGCAATTGATGTGAGTGCATCTACTCCTGCGACGTATGTTGTGACCTATGCAACCACAGGGGCATGCCCGAATTCAAGCACGGTGAACGTCACAATCAATGCCTTGGATAACGCAGGATTCAACTTTGTTTCGGCCGCATATTGTGTGAATGCGGTGGATCCTTCGCCAACCATCACGGGCCTCGCGGGTGGAACGTTCTCTAGCACTGCTGGCTTATCGATCAATGCGACAACGGGAGTAATTGACGTGAGTGCATCCACGCCTGGAAGTTATGTCATTACCTATACAACAAACGGTGTTTGTCCAAATACGGCAACAGATAACGTGACCATTAATTCACTTGACAATGCAGGATTCAATTATTCGGCTGCAGCTTATTGTGTGAACGCTTCTGATCCTTCACCAACCATCACAGGTTTGGCTGGTGGAACATTCTCTAGCTCGGCGGGTCTAGTGATCAATGCGTCAACAGGTGTGATCGATGTCAGTGCTTCGACGCCAGCAACCTACGTAGTCACGTATACTACAGCGGGAACGTGTCCGAATAGTGCTACTGTGAATGTTACGATCAATGCGCTGGATAACGCTGGATTTAATTTCGTTGCGGCTGCATATTGTGTGAATGCGGTTGATCCTTCTCCAACCATTACAGGTCTTGCAGGTGGAACTTTCTCAAGCACAGCTGGATTAGTGATCAATGCGACAACAGGCGTTATTGATGTGAGTGCATCCACACCTGGCAGTTATGTAATTACGTATACAACGGCTGGGACATGTCCAAATTCAGCAACCGATAACGTGACCATTAATGCACTTGACAATGCAGGATTCAATTATTCAGCAACATCTTATTGTGTTTCTGGTGCAGATCCAACACCGACCGTTACAGGTTTGGCTGGTGGTACCTTCTCAAGTACAGCAGGACTTGTAATCAATTCTGTTTCTGGAGCAATTGATGTGAGCGCTTCAACCCTTGGAACATATACGGTGACGTATACAACAAATGGCAGCTGTCCATCTAGTTCAACTGCTTTGGTAACCATCTTGGCAACGGATAATTCAGCATTTACAATGACGCCAACATGTGATGGAGGAACAGCTTCCGTGCCGGTAACAGCTGGCGGTGTGTTCTCATTTGCGGTTGCGCCACCAGTAGGTGTGATAATCAACCCTTTAACAGGAACCGTTTCTGGTGGAATTTCAGGTGCAACCTATTCGATTCAATATGTAACTTCTGGAGCATGTGCTTCTACAAGTACAGCAAACGTAACCGTGCTCATAAATCCTGTACTGGATCCGATTGCCAATCAAACAGCGTGTGATCAATTCATTCTTCCTACAATCACTGGAACGGGATTGAGTGGTTCTCAAGCTTTCTATTCCAATTCTCAAGCGGGAGGTGGAGTTGTGATTGCGGGACCTATCACCGCTACGCAAACGGTGTATGTGTTCGATTCAAATGCTGGATGCACAGACGAAATTAGTTTCTTGGTGACCATCAACACAACAGAAGATCCAAGCTTCTCATTAACCAACTTCTGTGAAGGGGCAGTGAATGCGGCGACGATCACTGGTACAGCAGGCGGAACATTTGCCTTTAACCCAGCTGTAGCGGATGGCGCGACGATCAATCCTTCAACAGGTGCCATTGCAAATGGTGTTGCAGGAACGACTTATGCCGTTGAATACACAACTTCTGGTGCGTGTCCAGCGAGCGCAATCGAAACAGTGCTTGTGCATGCCATTCCAGCAGCGCCATCTGTGAGCGCAGGACTTACCTATTGTGTTGGTGATGTGATTGCACCTATGACTGCTTCATCTGCGGTCGGTCTGTTAAATTGGTACGATGATTTAGGTTTGAACAACAACATTGGAGCAGGAGGGACATTAAATCCGTATAACTTCGTTGGTTCAACGACCTATTACGTCACGGCTACAGAAAATGGGTGCGAAGGACCACAAAGTTCGATTACCATTGTGATTGAAGAATGTGACATCATTATTCCAACGGCGATCACCCCAGACGGTGACGGAGCAAATGACGATTGGGAGCTGGTAAACATTGACGCGATTTATCCGAATAATATCGTTCAGGTCTACAACCGTTGGGGAAATCTAATTTTTGAAGCACCACAAGGAGATTACGACAATAATCGTTGGGATGGAACGTTTAAAGGAGAATTGCTGCCTGTTGCGTCCTACTATTTTATCATCGATCCGAATGAAGAAGGTGTAGAGAAGAAATCAGGAAGTGTATCCATTATACTAGGAAACTAATTGAGTGCGAAGCAATGCCAGAGTTGAACAACAGTGAAATCGTTACAAGCGCGATTCGATCCTGTTACCAGGATCAGTCGGATCGTTTGTTAGCGGACCATCAAGATTTAATGGTTTCACACTTTGGCGCATTTTCTCAAAATTTGGTAACTACGCTCTCTGAAACCGTTGAGAATTTGATGGTCACTCGAGGTGATCAGCGCATAGTCGTTAAACGGATGTTTTCTATCTTGATTGAAGGGCTACAGAATTTGCGCATTCATGGTGAGTTGGATGAATCTGGACATCAAACGGGTTTTCTTATTTTATCGAGCGATGATCAAAAATATCAATTGCACCTTGCGAACATTGTGCTTCGGAAAAATTCTGAATCGTTGACAGTTTATACCAATAGTATTAATGAATACACTGCTATTGAACTCAAGGAGTTGTATTCTTCTGTGCTGTCCAATGAGTTTCTTTCGATCAAAGGAGGGGCTGGACTTGGATTGATTTTAACCCGAATAAAGTCAGGGAATCCGTTGAATTTTCAGTTTGTTGATTTGGACGAGGAAAAACAACTCTTCCTACTTCAAATAACACTTGATCGAGCATAACGAATGCTCAAGGTTGCATTTCATCCGAATTATGTGCATCCATTGCCAAGTGGTCATAAGTTTCCAATGGAGAAGTATGATTTGCTCCCCAAGCAACTGCTGCACGAGGGAACACTGACGCCCGCCAATTTCTTTGAACCGTCAATCTGCTCGGATGAACATGCAGATGATACGCATTCTTCTGAATATCTAGCGCGTCTAAAAAATTTGGAGATTACACCACGTGAACAGCGCGTTTCGGGATTCGTACACTCAAGTCAGCTGATTGAACGCGAATACCGGATCATGGAAGGAACGCGGATGTGTGCCGAACTCGCCTTGATCCACGGTGCAGCCATGAATATCGCTGGTGGAACACATCATGCTTATTCGAACCGCGGCGAAGGGTTTTGCCTCTTAAACGATCAGGCGATTGCTGCAAATTGGCTTCTGAAGGAAAAATTGGTGGAAAAAATACTCATCATTGATCTTGATGTGCACCAAGGAAACGGAACTGCAGAGCTTTTTCAGCAGTCGAAACAGGTTTATACATTTAGCATGCATGGCAAAAACAACTATCCCCTGAAAAAGGAGAAGTCTAGCCGCGATGTTGAATTGCCTGATGGCACAAATGACCAATACTATTTAAAGACCTTGGAGCAACAGCTGGATGAGATTTTGACAGAATTTCATCCCCAGTTTATTTTCTATCAATCAGGGGTCGACGTGCTCGCAACGGACAAATTGGGACGCTTAAGTCTATCCTTGGAAGGGTGTAAAAAGCGCGATGAACTTGTTTTCTCCTGTGCGAAGCAATTGCACGTCCCCATTGTTTGCAGTATGGGCGGAGGATATAGTCCAAACATTAAGGATCTTCTGGAAGCGCACGCAAATACCTTTCGAAGCATCCAAAATTTCTTATTTTAGAAGTGTTTCATTTAAAAAAAAAGTATCTTTGTTTAGATTTATTCTAAATAGATGCAAAAAGGTTGCTTTCCAGATGTACAATCTCCTCTCGAATTTTCGCGCTCGTTTTCGCTTGATTGCAGCAAAAAGAAATGTTGCAAAAAGTACAAGAAAAAGGGTGAGTACTGTAAGAAGTGCCCCAAGATTTAAACACTCTTTTCTTTGCTTCCTATTTTTTATAGTTGCTGGTTCTGTGAATGGACAAAGCCTTGAACTTACCACCGGCTTTAATCGCTCGGACTACCAAGTTGGCATCGGTTATGGACATCGAGAAGAACGGTTCCTGTTTGTTCCAAAAGTGGAATTGGGCGTGAATTCAACCTTCGCATCTGGTCGACTTTTCCCAAGAATATCTTTCGGTACTTCCTATTTTGCATTGAAGAAAAATCAGTTTGAGCTGGGTCCTGAACTCACGTATGCGTACTCTCGTCAACGCTTGACATCCAGCCATAAAACAGCACATCATTGGAATGAACTATTGGTCGGTTACCGACTTCAATTTGGTTCGAGGATCAAGTTTGTACATTCAGTGAGTGGGGGATGGTTCAACGAATTGTTTGCGAGTGATGTAGCAGGAAAAGTAGTGAGTTATCATAGTTTAGGATATTATGCACAAATCGGGATTAGTTATACTTTTTAGTCTGCTTATTGTGATTTCTTCGTGCAACAAACATGGAGATTACTCAAGCATTCGCATTTTGGGTCACGGCGGAAATGGCTTGGACAATGTGAATATACTCTTTCATGATAACAGTTTTGAATCCATTGAATTGGCTGTTCTCACAGATGGGTGTAATGGGGTCGAACTAGACGTTCAACTTTCCATGGACAATACGTTGTGGCTGTACCACGATCCTACGCTTGATAGCGAAACGAGCGGTGAAGGCTGTGTTGCAACAAGTTCCGATGCCTATTTGTCGACACTGAATTACCAATCCATTAATCAGGAAAAACTCATCCGTTTGGCCGATGTTCCCACAAATTATCTCGCGAACATGAACGTGGTAATTGATGCACGAAGTCTCAATCAATGCACGAATACGCCGATCGAACTCGGTTCTTTTGTCGACGCGCTGATCGCATTTCGATCTTCCTGTCCAAGTTCAACCCAAATTATCGTTGGAACAAACGATACACAATGGATCCAAACATTTTCTGTTGCTGGCTTTGAAACCATGGCAGAAATTTCATCGATTGATCAATTCAACGGGCTGATCTTATCCTCTCCCAATTTGGATTACATCGTTGCGCGCAATGCAGAAATTTCGGAGGAAGATGTATCTTTGATTCAGGATGCAAATCGCAAAGTGGTCATTTATGAGGTGCGTTCACCAATAAGTACACGAAGTGCCTTCCTCAAAGGGCCCGATTTCATTCTAACGGACAATATTCGAACAGCAGTAATTGAAAAATACTAATGGGAAAGAACAAGAAAAACCGAATTGATGTCGTTTACTCGACGAACCCAAATTTCAGTTTTGATCACGAAGAAGAGGACGAACAAGAAACACTTGAACCAAGGGATCAGTTGCTGTATGTGTCGATTGATCGGAAGCAACGCGGCGGAAAGGAAGTCACCTTGGTGGAAGGCTTTGTAGGATCAGACGAAGATTTGAAAGATTTGGGTAAATTCCTAAAAACGAAATGTGGCGTTGGTGGATCCGCAAAGGATGGTGAAATAATCGTTCAAGGCAATTTTAAGGAAAAGGTGGCGCAAATGCTGGAAGAGAAGGGGTATCGGGTCAAGAAAAAAGGAGGAAACTAAGGTGCACTGACATTGGAGCAGCGATACGAAAACAAGAATGCCTGATTCTACGCTCAATCGAAGTCAACCAATAATTCCGACAGAAAGTGCTTTACGCGTAAAACCAGGCAATCTAAACCAAAAACAAACGAAAACTTTTAACAATTCAAAGTTTCATCTACTAACCTAACTACATATCCAAGATACGACACTTTTGTTTCCCATTTTGAAAGAAAATGTGAACGGTACGTTTTATTGAGTATGCTGTTTGTGTAGTCCAATTCTCTGCAAAAATATACCATTCAACCGATTTAGTAAAGGAATGTGTGAAGATTTTTTAGGATTCGAATCCCAAGAGATGAAAATAAATTATCTTTGACATGATGGAAAAGCAAGTCATTCTCAATTCGAAGCATTTTGAGCTCACAATTAACCGACTTTGCTATCAATTAATTGAAACCCACAACGATTTCTCCAATACGGTTCTCATAGGTTTACAGCCTCGAGGGGTAAATGTATTGGAACGAATTAAAACGCAACTCGAGTCCATTCTCGGAAAAGAAGTGGTGTGCGGAAAATTGGACATCACGTTCTATCGCGACGACTTCCGACGTAGAGAAACACCCATTATTCCGAGCACGACCAACATCGATTTTGTGATCGAAAACAAAAAAGTGGTGTTGATGGACGATGTGCTCTTCACAGGTCGAACCATTCGATCGGGCTTGGATGCATTGCTTGCTTATGGTCGTCCGCAAAAGGTAGAATTGTTGTCACTCATTGACCGTCGCTTCAAACGCGATCTGCCCATTCAAGCGGATTATGTAGGAAAAACGGTGGATACCTTGATCTCTGAACGTGTTTCCGTTGAGTGGAAAGAAATTGAAGGGGAAGATAAAGTCGTACTTTTTACACCAGAAACAAATGGATAGTTTAAGCGTTGATCACCTTACAGGGATTAAACACCTTACGAAAAAGGACATCGAACTGATCTTCAAAACAGCAGACAGTTTTAAGGAAGTCATCAACCGATCCATTAAAAAAGTGCCTTCGCTTCGCGATATAACAATTGCCAATTTATTTTTTGAAAATTCAACGCGCACAAGGCTGTCATTTGAACTTGCTGAGAAACGTCTTTCTGCTGATGTCCTCAACTTTTCAGCTGCAAGTAGCTCCGTAAAAAAAGGTGAAACCTTAATTGATACGGTCAACAATATACTTGCCATGAAAGTGGACATGGTTGTCATGAGACATCCAAATCCTGGTGCGGCAAAATTTTTATCAGAGCGCGTGGATGCAACAGTCATCAACGCGGGTGATGGAACGCACGAACACCCAACGCAAGCACTTCTAGATGCCTATTCGATTCGTGAACGCTTGGGCGGAGTGGAAGGGAAGAAGGTGGTGATTGTTGGAGATATTTTGCATTCTCGCGTTGCGCTCTCAAACATTTATTGCCTCCAAAAACTGGGTGCTGAAGTCATGGTGTGTGGACCTACAACGTTGATTCCGAAGTACATTCACGAATTGGGTGTAAAAGTCGAACACAACCTGATGACTGCCCTTGAATGGTGCGATGTAGCGAATATGCTTCGCATTCAGTTGGAGCGTCAGGACATCAAATACTTCCCATCGTTGCGAGAATATTCCATGCAGTATGGCTTGAATAAGGAAATCTTAGATCAACTACCCAAGGAAATTGTTGTGATGCACCCAGGTCCGATCAACCGCGGAGTGGAAATTACAAGTGATGTCGCCGATTCGAAACAAGCCATTATTCTTGATCAAGTTGAAAATGGTGTAGCCGTTCGAATGGCTGTTATCTATTTATTAGCTTCGAAAATTAAGCGACAATAATTTTTGTTACATTTGAGAAACCAACAGCAATTGAATGGACTTTATCGTTAAACAGATTGATCGTACCGCAGTCGTAAAGACAAATGTTGAAAAACTCAATGCTATAAACGCTTCCGAGCTGAAAGCAGAATTGGCTTTGTTGAGTAAGAACAGCATTAACAACATCGTGATTGACATGTCAAAAACGAAGTACTGCGATTCATCTGGATTGAGTGCATTGCTTCTTGCTAACCGACTCTGTAAAGATACCAACGGCTGTTTCGTGCTGTGTGGCTTGCAAGAAAATGTGCATAAATTGATCGAGATTGCGCAATTGGATCGTGTTTTGAATATTACAGAAAACGAAGAATCCGCTATGGCCATCATTGCAGGGTGAGTTTTTCCGTTACAATATTAGGGAGCGGTTCGGCCGTTCCAACAGCATCCAGAAATCCAACCAGTCAACTCGTTGTTTGCAGCAATCGCGTCATCCTCATTGATTGTGGAGAAGGAACGCAAATGCAGTTCAGAAAGTTCGGAATCAAATTTCAACGTGTCGATCTCGTACTCATTTCTCACCTTCATGGCGATCATTACTATGGCCTAGTTGGTCTTTTGAGTACGATGCACTTGATGGGCCGTGTTGCACCAATTCAAATTTTTGGACCAAAAGGACTTCGCGAAATTGTTGATATCCAACTTCATGCCGCGGGATCACGACTTGCATTCGATGTGAACATTACCGAACTCGACCCTGAATCAAACGGTGTTCTCTTCGATGATGCGAAAATCAGCATTTCCTATTTCCCACTAGCCCACAAGATCCCAACCAGCGGATTTATTGTATACCAAAAAGAGAAGGAACGAAAGCTGAACCTCGAAAAAGCGCAAAAAGACGGGGTTAAAATTCAATATTTTCACCGCTTGAAACGACGGGAAGATGTGGTGGATGAAAACGACCGTTTGTTGCGTTACGAAGATTACACGGATGAAGGTTCTGCCCCAATTTCTTATGCCTTTTGTTCCGATACGAAATACCATGAACCCTTGCTAGCGTATATTAAAGATGTGAACGTACTTTACCATGAGGCGACATTTACCGAGGCATTTGCGGATCGTGCGAAAGCGACCAAACACTCAACTGCCAAAGAGGCTGCTTCCATCGCTAAATTGGCGAATGTGGGACAACTGTTGATGGGACACCTCAGTGCACGATATGCTGATGGACGTGAACACGAAGAAGAAGCCAGGACCATTTTTGAGAATTCACTTTTTGTGGAAGATGGAAAAACGTATTTCGTTGAGAAGTAACGAGCGAATGTGAATCCATTGTTGCTTAAGGGGAATAGATTTACATGTTGAAGTTACCCCGTTTAATGTAATATGCACACCTATTCATTTTTAACGTACGTAATTCGATAATTTTTATCAAAATATAAGTGGTATGTTTACATTGTACATAACTACAAACACTATGAAAAAAATACTACTATTTGTTGCGATTGCTCTATCAATTAATGTAAATGCTCAAAACGTTAGCATTCCAGACGCCAACTTTAAGACCTACTTAGTCGGAAACGTCCTGATTAATACAAATGCTGATACAGAAATACAAGTAAGCGAAGCAACTGCTTTTAATGGAACTATTGATTGTAGTAATCTCAATATTGCTGATTTAACAGGTATTCAAGATTTCTCTGCTTTAACTGCTTTATTTTGTCAACAAAATCAACTTACGACGTTGGATGTAACCCAGAATACTGCTCTAACAAACTTGGAATGTTGGACTAATCAACTTACATCGTTGGATGTATCACAGAACACTGCTTTAACTAATTTTATTTGTGCTTATAATCAACTCACATCTATAGATGTAACCCAGAATACTGCCTTAACATACTTGGAATGTGGGGCTAATCAACTTACATCTTTGGATGTATCACAGAACACTGCTTTAACTGAATTGTTTTGTTATGAAGCCCAACTTACATCGTTGGATGTATCACAAAACACTGCTTTAATTAAGTTGAATTGTTGGATTAATCAACTTAATTGCCTCAATGTCAAAAACGGAAATAACATAAACTTTGCTTTTCTCTATGCTGATGGGAATCCTAATTTAACTTGTATAGAAGTAGATGATGATGCATACTCGACAACAAATTGGACAGACATAGATGCTCAAGCTTCATATAGTACAAACTGTAATAATGCTTGTTCAAGTGTTGTAGGTGTTGAAGAGCTAAACACAAATGTTACAAAGAAACTCTCTAAAATCATTGATCTTATGGGTAGGGAGATTCAATACCAAAAGAATACAGTGATGTTATACATCCATGAAGATGGAAGTAGCGAAAGAGTGTTTGACTTTGAGTAAAAAATAGATTTGAATATCAGAAAGCCCTTCAGTGATGAGGGGCTTTCTTGTTACCACCACATGTATCACTGTTGAAGCGTATTACAAAGCGGGTATAACGCAAAATGATCCTGCCTTTTGATTGGAATCATTTCGCTTCAAGAGAAAAAATGAAAAGGGTTCCTTTCCAGAATTCATTGATCTTCTAACACAATTGAGCTCAGTTTTGAGGTTACAATCTACGTTAGAGAGTTGATTACTTCAAAAATCACCGAATAGTTGAGTAATCAACTGAATTTAGTGAATAAGTTATCTGAACCACGGTAAAATGAGCACCTACTGTTCCTTATATTTGGAAGTTGTCCAAATTAATGGAGGAAAATGGCAGAAAATCAATATACTGAAGACAATATTCGTTCCTTAGATTGGAAAGAACACATTCGCTTGCGCCCGGGGATGTACATCGGGAAATTGGGCGATGGTTCTGCCGCTGATGATGGGATTTACATTCTAGTGAAAGAAATTATCGACAACAGTATCGATGAATTTGTGATGGGGAACGGAAGGCAAATCAAAGTCACTATCAAAGATGGAATGGTGGCTGTGCGCGATTACGGTCGTGGGATTCCCCTCGGTAAAGTGGTGGATTGCGTTTCGCAAATCAATACAGGCGGAAAATACGACTCGAAGGCGTTTAAGAAATCGGTGGGACTTAACGGTGTTGGAACCAAGGCAGTAAATGCGCTTTCCAGTCATTTCATGGTGTATTCTGTTCGTGATGGCGAGAAGAAACAAGCTGCGTTCGAACGGGGAGAACTGATTGAAGATCTTCCAGTGACGCAAACGACGGAGGAGAACGGAACCTATTTTGAATTCATTCCCGATGAGAAAATTTTCAAAAAAGTCAGCTTCAAATCGGTGTACCTCCAGAAAATGATGTGGAACTATTGTTACCTCAATCGCGGGTTGACAATCAAAATGAACGGTGAAAAATTCCACTCCAAAGACGGACTCAAGGATTTGCTCGAAAACAACATGGA
Organism: Crocinitomicaceae bacterium; assembly: GCA_041303175.1. GTDB lineage: Bacteria > Bacteroidota > Bacteroidia > Flavobacteriales_D > Crocinitomicaceae > UBA4466. The sequence continues at coordinate 15,838 of JBFYPU010000308.1, forward strand.
CGGCGATCCATTGTACCCAATTATTCACATTGAGGGCTACGATATTGAAGTCGCATTTACGCATGGAAAAACCTACGGCGAGGATTATTCGTCCTTTGTGAACGGTCAACACACAACCCAAGGCGGTACGCACCAAAGCGCATTTCGTGAGTCAGTTGCCAAAGTGATCCGCGATTTTTACGGGAAAAATTATGAAGCCTCAGACATTCGTCAGTCGATTGTAGCAGCGATTGCCGTAAAAGTCGTTGAACCGATCTTCGAATCGCAAACAAAAACCAAACTCGGATCGCAAGAAATTGAACCGGGAGGAAAGTCGATGCGTGCATTCATCAACGATTTCTTGAAGGAGAAATTGGACAATCACTTGCATAGAAATCCAGCGATTGCGGAAGCCATTGAAAAGAAAATTCGCCAGTCGGAACGGGAACGAAAAGAACTTTCAGGCATTCGAAAAATTGCACGTGATCGCGCG
>JBFYPU010000309.1:0-6432 GCA_041303175.1 Crocinitomicaceae bacterium
CGTTTAGGTTGATGCTAAGTTCGGCGCACGCCTCAGCCACTTTTGCTTCGTAGGAATAAACATCTTGAAAATCGGGCGATAAACCTGGAATGATGCTGCACTCCCCAACCCCAATGATCAGTGGATTCGAGCTTTCCCAGACTTCAATGAACCACGCGTGTTTTTCGGTAAGGACGCCACGACTTGTGCCACTTGGACGTTTGAAATGAAATGTTTTTTTATAATAGCGCGCGCTTATCATTTTGAATTAAACGGGTTTCAAATAAGCGAGCATCGCAAAGATAAAAAGGGACAAAGCGAAGGTGCTCAGCGCAACCACCTTCAATTCAGGATCGAATTTTTTCGCGTCTGTTGTTTGCATCACTTTTCGCACATGGAATAAGAGGATTCCAGCGGGAAGCATGGCAATAAAAAGCTTTGGCTCCTTAAATAACGCAATGAATGAACCCAGTAAAGAGAGGGCTAGAATGATCAAGGTGGCATGATATAACTTTGCGAGATTCGGCCCCATTTTCACCACCAACGTGTGTTTACCGGAATTAGCATCGTTGGAATAATCGCGCATATTGTTCAAATTCAAAACACTTGTTGATAGTAACCCAATCGCACTTGCGGGTAAGATCATGTCCATGAGAAATTCCTTGCTAAATAAGGAATACACGCCAAGAACACTCACTAAACCGAAAAAGATGAATACCATCAAATCCCCCAAGCCATGATATCCGTATGCGCGTTTCCCGACCGTATATGTGATGGCGGCGATAATGCACAAGAGCGCCAAAATCACATAAAACCATGTTATCGAACTCGGCATATTTTGCGCGCCGAAGTAAATCAAAGCGATTGCTGAAATGAGACTGAGAATGGACGTTAGGATCACACCCGTTTTCATCTGTTTGGGCGAAATCAATCCTGATTGAACCATGCGCTTAGGACCGATCCGATCTTCATTGTCCGTGCCTTTTAATCCATCACCTAAATCATTCGCCAAATTCGATACAACCTGAAACAAAATTGTGGTGGTGATTGCCAAAACAAAAATACGAGTGTCCCAAAAACCTCGAAAATAGGCAACCGCAGCGCCCACAATAATTCCAGAGAGTGATAGCGGGAGCGTACGAAGACGCATTGCGGAAATCCATGCTTTTGGTTGTGACATGCTACAAAGATAAAGTTTCAATTCGGAATTGACCAGTTGATTCAATTGAGAATTTTCCTACCAAAAAGAGTGCTAAAATTTTGGCAATAAACGAATAGATGGCAATTTTGCAATAATCTTATTGTGCATACATAACATTTTTTATACCTTCGTCCAATGAAAATAGATCCAAAAGAAGCCGCCCTGAGTAAGATGTTGGGCATCGACTTTCCATTGATTGTTGCACCCATGTTTCTTGTGTCGAACAAAGAAATGATCATCGAAGCGACCAAAGCAGGTGTGACAGGCGCAATTCCTGCGCTTAATTATAGAACCGTTGACGAGTTGAGAAAAGTGATTCGTGAACTAAAAACAGAAGCGTCAGGCCCTTTTGGAATCAATTTAATCGTCAATAAGTCAAATTTTCTGTACAAAGAACAACTCAAAGTGTGTTGCGAAGAAAAAATTGATTTCATCATCACCTCACTCGGTTCACCGGAGGAAACCATTCGACAAGCACGATTGGCTGGAGTAAAAGTGTTTTGTGACGTTGTGGACGTTCGTTTCGCGAAGAAAGTGGAAGAATTGGGAGCAGATGCTGTGATTGCGGTCAACAAAGAAGCGGGTGGTCATGCTGGACCGATGTCGTTCAAAGAATTGTTGCCGCTTTTGAAAAAGGAATGCAAGATTCCAGTGATTTCCGCTGGTGGTGTTGGAAATGGTGCCGAAGCGAAGGAAATGATGGAATTCGGCGCAGATGGACTTTCCATGGGAAGTGTGTTTATCGCGTCTACAGAAGCCGGCGTTTCAGACGAATACAAACAAGCGTGCGTCGATTATGGGAAGAAGGACATTGTGATGACGACAAAGCTCTCTGGGACTCCATGCACGGTAATCAAAACTCCTTATGTAGAGAAAATTGGCACTGAACAAAACTGGTTTGAACGGCTGTTAAACCGAAACAAACGATTGAAAAAGTGGTTCAAAGCATTCACCTTTATGCGCGGAATGAAAAGCTTGCAGAAAGCGGCTTTTAGTACGACCTATAAAACAGTGTGGTGCGCCGGTCCGTCCATTGAGCATGTCAAAGCAATTCGGCCACTTGGAGAAATTGTTGCAACCCTAAAAGCAGAATATGAGCAAGCCAACTAAGGAAATTTCTCTCCGAAAGATGCAGTGGATGCTCTTTTTACTAGGGTTTGTGAAGATTCCAATCATTGGTTTTGTAAAGCCAAAATTGATTGAGTTGAATGAAAATTCTGCGTGTGTGCGGATTCGCTTGCGACGTCGGTCAAAAAATCACCTCAATTCCATGTACTTTGGTGCACTAGCCGTTGGGGCAGATGTTGCAGCAGGTCTCCATGCATTCTATTTCGCGGAGCAAATGGGCAAAAAAGTGTCTTTCGCGTTCAAAGGCATGAACGCCGAATTTTTGATGCGTGCAGAATCAAATATTGATTTTATCAGTGCCGATGGTCAAAAAGTGAAGGACGCCATGAATCGCTCGCTCGAATCAGGAGAACGAATCAATGAACCGATACTGGTGATTGCTAAAAATACTAAAAATGAGGTCGTTGCCACCTTCGAAATGATTGTGTCCGTTAAAGTGAAGGCATAAGTCGCCAGACAACATCTTTATTTTCGCGAATCTTTGGTACATTTGCACCTCAAATAGGCATAGATGAAGTATTGTTCGGTAGAAGAAATTCGAGAAAAAGTCCTAGCTGGCGAAATGGTCATTTTGGATGTCCGTGATCAGTATGAAACCGAAATATGTTCGATTGATGCGATACATATCCCTATGGGCGAAATCATTGATCGCTTGAGTGAAATTCCACAAAATCAACAGATTGCGGTAATGTGCCGATCTGGAAAACGATCCGAAGCCGTCGCAAATATCCTTGTTATCGAACATTCCTTTGAGAATCTCGTCATCATGGAAGGTGGTATACTCGCTTGGATTGAAAAATTTGCTACCCATTTAGAAACTTATTGATCTCATGCAAAAAAGAAACTTTGCTCAAAATTTACTCCTCACATTAAAAGGGCTCGCGATGGGTGCGGCTGATGTCGTTCCTGGTGTTTCGGGTGGAACAATTGCCTTTATATCTGGGATCTACGAAGAATTCATTGACTCCTTGAATAAGATCAATTTCCATGCACTCGTTGTGTGGAGAAAAGAAGGTACACCCGCACTTTGGGCGCACATCAATGGAACGTTTTTCCTTTTTCTTTTTGCGGGAATTGGAATCTCGATTTTCACTCTCTCTAAGGTGATTATTTATCTTCTTGAAACGTACCCTGTTTTGCTCTGGAGCTTCTTCTTCGGATTGATCATCGCAAGTGTTTGGTTGGTCGGAAAAACAGTCAAGAAATGGTCCATCGGTGCAATTGTATCGCTGCTCATCGGAATGGTACTGGCATATTGGATATGTACGATTGAAACCACTGTCTCAGTTGATTCAAAATGGTACATCGTTCTCAGTGGAGCAGTAGGAATTTGCGCGATGATCCTTCCCGGAATCTCTGGTTCGTTTATACTTGTCCTTATGGGAAGTTATCACATTGTTTATGGGGCAATTGCAGATCGAAATTGGACAATTATTGCCCTTTTCGCCGTTGGCTGCATCGTTGGATTGTTGTCTTTTGCCCGTGTACTGAAATTTTTATTTTCCAAATACCGTGAAATAACGATCACACTTCTCACCGGATTCATGCTCGGTTCACTCGTTAAAGTCTGGCCATGGAAAGCCAATGTGGGGGATGCTCCGATTATTGTGCATTCCGATGGTCGCGAAGACTGGATGACAACAAATGTATTACCAAATGCATTCGAAGGCGATCCTCAGATGTGGTTAGCAATTGCCTGCGCAGTTGGTGGCCTCTTGTTGATCGTTGTCCTTGAAATGTTTGCGCCGAAAGAAAAATGACAACCTACGGCTTGATCGGTAGATCATTATCACACTCATTTTCGAAGGAATTTTTCGAAACCTTATTTCGAGATGAGCACATTGATGCACGGTATCAAAATTTTGAATTGGCCGAGATTGAAGAAATTTCCGAACTTTTTCAAACCGAATTGGGAGGATTAAATGTTACCATTCCCTATAAAGAGCGAGTGATCCCTTATTTGGATGAACTTTCAGAAGATGCCAAAGCCATTGGTGCCGTCAACGTGATTCAATTTCGGGATGGAATGAAAATAGGTCACAACACGGACGCATTTGGATTTCATCAGAGCATCAAACCATTTCTCACCAATCAACACGAACGTGCAATCATTTTTGGTACAGGCGGCGCTTCAAAAGCAGTTGAGTATGTGCTGAAGAAAATTGGGGTAGATGTCATTTTCGTGTCGCGAAATCCAATTGGAGCGAACCAATTTCACTATTCAGACGTCAATGTTCACATGTTGAACGCCTGTAAATTGTTAGTCAATACTACGCCAATAGGTATGTTTCCTAATACGGATGACTGCATTGAGATTCCATTTGAATACTTATTAACGGAACATCTTGTGGTGGATTTGATCTACAATCCTGCTAAAACAACGTTCCTTCAACGAGCGGAAGCAGCAGGAGCAACCAGTTTAAATGGAGCGTCCATGCTTCGAGAACAAGCCCTCAAATCCTGGAAAATTTGGAATGAGCACTAATGGAATTAAAGCAACGCATAGCGAAAGGTGAAGGCAGTCAACTCGATTTCAAATTTCGAATCGATGACCAAAAGAAAATTGCACGAACGCTCGCTGCTTTTGCGAATTCTTATGGCGGGAGCCTGTTAATCGGCGTGAAGGACAACGGTAAAATCGCTGGTGCCAATCCTGAAGAGGAGTTCCACATGATCGAAGGCGCAGCGAGTATGTATACCTTGCCGATTGTCTCGTTTGAGTCAAAAACCTTGCAAGAAGGACACCATTATGTCTTGGAAATCATTGTTCCAAAATCGGATATCAAGCACAAAGCCATTGATGATGAGGGCAAATGGAAATTTTATGTTCGTGCGGCAGATCATACGCTTTCGAGCAATAAGATACTTGAGCAAATCTGGCGCTTAGAGAAGAATGGGGTCAACAGACCAGAATCCTTCAACGCTGAAACGCTGGATTTATTGCGCGTGATTCAAGAATTTCAACCTGTCACGATCTCCAAATTATACCGGTCATCCGCATTAAGAAAAAACACAGTGGACAACCTAATCGCTGTGCTTGTTTTTTGGAATGTTATCCAAATGAAAATGGATGAAACGGGAACATTTTATGCTGTCAATTAATTTTTTTTGGTACTATTAGCCTCAAATAGTACTATATGAGAGCTTTGTATATTGTTGGTATCGTTCTATCCGTTGTATTTGTATTTGCCTCTGTCTACATGATCGCAGAGGTGAGAAGCGAAAGATTTAACCAAATGTATTATAGTTCCTATGATTGGAGTTATTCTTCTTCTGGTGATACAACATTAATGGCGGGACTTATCTCACTTTTCTTTTTCCTTTATTTTATTACTGTTTATATTGCAGGGCTCATCAAGATTAAAGGCGCAACGACTAAGGTTATCTCAATCATTGGTCTGTCGCTCACAGGTATTCTGCTTCTTTGGAACCTTCTCATGATGGTAGAACCTACTTCTCTTTCATTCGACGAAATTGGTCCGGTATGGGTACTATTCTGTTTACCAACCCTTGCATTCATGATTGTAGGTCTAGTTCAAGCTGTCCAATCGATTAAACGTGCTGGATCATTTCAAAATACTGCTGGTCAGGGGGCAAAGTCAGATTTGTTGGATTCATAAAAATTCATAAAAAGCCTTGCTAATTTGCGATTCTTTCCTATATTGAGCGCCAAATTAATAATTAGGTAATACAAATGGGAAGACCAGCAACAAAACCTGCAAGACTCAAAGATGGCTTTTATATTGAAGTGAAGAATCAAGGAAGCGGAGGAGTTTTGATCAGGAGAGATACAGAAGAACAAATGTTGCTCGCAGCTGAGGATTATTCACGAATGAAGAACGTAACGGTTTTAGGTGAAATGAAAAGCGATAAGTGGGTTGATAAGCAGACTAAGAAAAAGAAAAAGTAATCTTATTATATGTATCAATGAAAAGGAGGGATTTTTCTCTCCTTTTTTTATTCAGTAATTCACCAAATATCAAGCATTTACAAAACAGCTAAAAGTTTTTCAAAAAAAGAATGTTGAAAAGGGTTGTTTAAATAAAAAAGATGTCTACCTTTGCAGCCCGCATTTAACGTAATGATTGGGATTACCGAAGGGTAATAGAGGGATAGGAAGGAGT
>JBFYPU010000310.1:0-2823 GCA_041303175.1 Crocinitomicaceae bacterium
ATGGTTGTCGGTGTAAACGGTGTGGGTAAAACAACAACTATCGGTAAGTTGGCGCATCAGTTCAAAGCAAGTGGACGAAGTGTGATGTTGGGCGCATCCGATACCTTTCGCGCAGCTGCGGTAGACCAATTGATCATTTGGGCGGATCGTGTAGGTGTTCCAATTGTGCAGCAAGGAATGAATGCCGATCCCGCTTCCGTCGCGTTCGATACGCTCGAATCAGCTAAAGCTCAAGGAGCAGATGTCGCAATCATTGATACCGCTGGTCGTTTGCACAACAAAGTGAACTTGATGAATGAGTTGACAAAAATCAAGCGCGTCATGAGCAAAGTGATTCCTGGCGCACCGCATGAAGTTCTCCTCGTTTTGGATGGTTCAACCGGTCAAAATGCATACGAACAAGCGAAACAATTCGCTGCGGCTACGGATATTACCGCTCTAGCAATCACTAAACTCGATGGTACAGCAAAAGGGGGCGTTGTGATCGGAATTTCTGATCAAATGAAAATCCCAGTGCGCTACATTGGTGTAGGTGAAGGAATGGATGATCTCCAACTTTTCAACCGCAAGCAATTCGTCGATTCCCTTTTCTCAAAATAGTCAGCTTTCAAGCGTCTACGGATTTTTTTTATGAATGTAGCTCGTGTTGCCGATTTGTCTCATCCTTTTCTCTATTTTTGATCAACCCACGTCAAACGTTAACGTGTTACTATACCAACAGCATCAACTATGGACAAATTGAGAATTAACGGACACGGACATTTGTTGCCTGAACCCAGTGAAATTCCACAATTCATGAAAGACAAAAAGTTATTCTGGATTGATGAAGACCGTAAATTCATGCGCCAAGGCGAAAAGTGGGCGAGACCAATCACAGATCCTAGCTTCTTTTTTGATGAGAAGTTGATTTGGATGGATCGCTACAAAATTGATCATGCAGTAATGCTCAACCTTTCACAAGTTTATTGCAACGGTTGGGAACGGCAAGATGCGTTCGACGCAATTCGTTGGCAAAATGACTTCAATGCAAGTGTGCAACAACGGCGTCCCGATAAGTTTACCTGCGGATTTGTTGTGCAACCATTGTTCATGGAAGACGCCCTAAAGGAAATTGAACGCTGCGTAACAGAATTGAAAATGAGTCTTTTATGCCTTCCGTCTCATTTCCTAAATAAGGAAGACGAATGGTGTTCTGTGGCAGATGAAAGTGTTGCACCGATTTTTGAATTGGCAAATTATTACGGCTTGGCAGTGGAAATTCATCCGTATGACGGCGAAAAAATGGTTAAACTTAAAGATGAATTCTGGCGCTTTCACTTAATCTGGATGATGGCTCAAACAGCCGATACCTTACATTTTTACACCTTACGTGATTTCCCGAACCGTTTTCCAAATGTGCGCACCTGTTTTGCACATGGGTGTATGCTCGGACAGGCCAATTACGGTCGCCGCCTGCAGGGCTTTGATGGTCGCCCCGACCTATTTGAAGGTGGAATGGATCCACGCTGCTCACTTGGGCATGAAAACCTATTTTTTGATACACTCGTTCACGATTCGTATACGCTCCAATTGCTAAAAACAAGAGTTGGTGCTGGTCAAATAGTTGCTGGTCTCGACGATCCATATCCACTCGGTGAAATGGAGGGAGTTCGAAATTCATTTCCAGGACGTGTAATTGATTTTGCGGTGGAAGTGGACATTCTTTCACAGCAAGAAGCGGATAATATTTGGCACTCAAATGTGCTTCGCTGGTTGGGGAAAGAGAGTATCTGAGATTTTTTGATTGTTGGAAACGGCTATTCCTTTGAATTTTTGGATGGCAATCCTTGACAACTCTCACGATTACATTCCAATAATCTAACAATCTATCAATCTAACAATCTAGAATAATTAACTTTGAGCTCAAATGTGAATAATAATGGCTCAAAAAGCATCTACCCCAAAGGGAACCAGGGATTTTCTTCCCGCTGAAGTAGCAAAGAGAAACTATATTTTCGATACCATTCGTCGTTCGTTTGAAACCTATGGTTTTTCACCGATCGAGACGCCTTCTTTTGAGCTCTCTACAACCTTACTCGGTAAATATGGTGAAGAGGGGGATCGCTTGATTTTTAAGATTTTGAACTCAGGTGATAAGATGTTAAAGGTCGATCAAGATGCCTTGAAAGAAGGGAATTTAGCGCGATTCTCGAATTCGTTAGCGGAAAAAGCATTGCGCTACGACCTCACCGTTCCCTTTGCGCGTTTCGTTGTGCAGCACCAAAATGAATTGGCATTTCCATTCAAACGCTACCAAATTCAACCTGTTTGGAGAGCAGACCGTCCACAAAAAGGACGCTACCAAGAATTTTATCAATGCGATGTCGATGTGGTTGGCAGCGATTCCTTGCTTTACGAAGTAGATTTTGTCCTGCTCTTTGATGAAGTGCTCACCAATTTGAACATTCCAGATTTCACGATTAAAATCAACAATCGGAAGATTCTTTCAGGAATTGCTGAGATCTGTGGAGAAGCAGATAAAATTATCGCGATCACAGTGGCAATCGATAAATTGGATAAAGTTGGTGTGGATGGTGTCGTGAAAGAACTCCGCGAAAAATCCATTTCTGAGAAAGCGTTGGAGCGCCTTATGCCCTTGTTTGAGATTTCAGGAAATACAACCGAACGATTGAATCAGATGCGATCATATCTAGCGTCGAGCGAGATAGGTTTGAAGGGAATTGAAGAATTGGAATTTGTGCTCAATCAGGCTGCCGATCTCGGTGTGAATCCCGATCGAGTGGAATTTGATGTCACGCTTGCACGAGGATTGAACTATTACAC